>NZ_CAWVCU010000053.1:0-54896 GCF_963927765.1 uncultured Agathobaculum sp.
TTCATTTGTTTTTATCCTCTTTTGCCCTCTATACGCAAGAAACCCGGTCCATGCTTGACGCATGAACCGGGTTCCTCGACAGTCTGAAAGAACCGCCTTTCGGCGGTTCTTTTTTTATTTCGTTTTAGTCGACGAGCTTGTCGAGTTCCTTGACATACTCCGTGCCGGTCGCGGTCTTGTGCTCTGCCTGCTTGGCATACAGCCCAACCACCGCTGCCGACTTCTTAATTGCCTGCATGGTACCCGCACCGGCTACGCAGCCGCCCGGGCAAGCCATACCCTCGAGCAGATAGCCGTTGTACTTGCCGGCCTTAGCCGCCTGCAGCATCTTGCGGCATTCGCGCAGACCCTCGGCATTGACTACATTGATCTCGCGCTCCGGATACTTCTCCTTGATGACGTTGACAACTGCCTGTGCGACACCGCCCGAAACCGCAAAATTACGGCCGTCGGTGGAGGCATCGTTTACGCCGTGTGGATCTTCGGGCAAGGACTCGAGATCGACATGACGTGCGTCGAAAATACCGGTCATTTCCTCAAAGGTCAGCACAAAGTCCACTTCGCTGCGGACATCCTTGCGCATTGCTTCCAGCTTCTTTGCCGCGCAGGGGCCGATGAAAGCGACCTTTGCGTCCGGATGATGATGCTTAATCAGACGCGCGGTCAGCGTCATGGGCGTGAGCGCCATCGAAATGCACTCCGCCTGATCGGGGAACATCTTTTTCGCCATTGCCGACCATGCCGGGCAGCACGAAGTGCCCATATACGGCAGCTTCTCCGGCACTTCCTTGACAAAGTCGTCCGCTTCCTGTGCTGCGCACAGGTCCGCGCCGATCGCAACTTCCAGAATATCGGCAAAGCCGAGCTGCTTCATCGCAGCACGCAGCTTGCCCGGCGTGACCTTGGGGCCGAACTGGCCAACGAATGCCGGCGCAACAGCAGCATATACGCGCTCGCCTGCCTGAATCGCACGGATCACCTGGAAGATCTGGGACTTGTCCGCAATTGCGCCGAACGGGCAATTGACCAGACACATGCCGCAGGAAACGCACTTTTCGTAATCGATATCCGCCTTGCCGTTCTTATCGCTGCGGATCGCGTCCACACCGCACGCTGCGGCACACGGACGCACCTGATGGATGATCGCCTTATACGAGCAGACATCCACGCAGCGGCCGCACTTAATGCACTTTTCCTGATCGATGTGCGAACGGCCGTTGTAACGGTCGAGCGTGATGGCACCCTTGGGGCAGACCTCTACGCACGGATGCGCCAGACAGCCCTGACAGCCGTCGGTGACCATGATTTCGTTTTCCTTGCACGCGTTGCAGGCAAATTTGATGATGTTGACCAGCGGCGGCGTGTAATAGGTTTCCTCACGGGTTGCCGCTTCGATGTTGTCCGACACCGGAGAATGCTCCGCCGCATTACGGCAGGGCAAGCCCATCGCCAGACGCAGACGTTCGCCGACAATTGCACGCTCGAGGAAAATATCGTTGCGGAAATTGCCAACCTCGCCCGGAATGATTTCATACGGGAGCGCTTCGATTCGCCTGTCCGTCGGCCACTCCGTGTGGTACGCCATGCGGGCTACCTCGCGGAAAATACGACGGCGGATCTCCTGGATGCGGGTCTCTACGCCTCTCATAGTTTACATATCCCCCTTGTATTCAAGTCGTTCATTTGGATGCAGGGCGGTACATTGCCCCTACGATAGGGCATATCCATACCTATTATCAGGATACCGCAAAGAGTCCATATTGTAAAGACATAAATTGTTGAAAATTTAACAATTTTCTGGCGCATAATTTTGCACCCTGCACGCAGGCGCGCACAAGGTGCAAAAAATCAATAAACGTACTCGAATTCGAGGTCACCGATGACGACAAAGTCGCCCTCCTGCACGCCCATCTGCTCGAGTTTGTCATATACGCCCGCACTCTTGAGCATGCGGTCCATATACTGGCGGGATTCGTAGTCGTCTACGTTGACCGAACCCATGATCTTATCCACCCATGCGCCCGAGACAACATAATAATCGTCCACCTTTTCGACTGTCCAGTCGCGTTCGCCTGTGGTATCCTCCACCGTTTCGACGAACTCCGGCTCGTATATAAATACCGGCGGCAGCTCCTTCAGTTCGTGCCATGTCAGCTTCATAAGTTCCGCTACGCCCTGATTGGTTGCTGCGGACAACTCCGCGAACAGGAAGCCGTGCTCTTCGGCATACTTTTTCAGCTTTTCGACCGGCTCACGGTCGTCGCCCAGCAGGTCGACCTTGTTCGCCACAATGATCTGCGGACGCGCCGCCAGAAATTCGCTGTAACCGGCCAATTCCGCGTTGATCTTCTCGATATCGTCGAGCGGATCGCGACCCTCGCTGCCCGCCGCATCCACCAGATGCAGCAGCAGACGGCAGCGGTCGATGTGACGCAGGAAGTCATGTCCCAGACCCGCGCCCTCTGCCGCGCCCTCGATGATGCCGGGGATATCCGCCATGACGAACGACTGCTCTTCCCCGACCGAAACCACGCCCAGATTGGGCACCAGCGTGGTAAAGTGGTAGTTTGCAATCTTGGGCCGCGCCGCAGAAACCATGGAGAGCAGCGTAGACTTGCCGACATTCGGGAAGCCGACCAGACCGACGTCTGCAAGCAGCTTCAGTTCCAGAATAATGTCGCGCTCCACACCCGGCTGACCGGGCTTGGCAAAGCGCGGCGCCTGACGGGTCGGGGTAGCAAAATGCGTGTTGCCCCAGCCGCCGTTGCCGCCCTTAGCCGCAACAAACGGCTCGTCATCCGACAGATCCTTGATAACCTGTCCGGATTTCTGGTCGCGGATGATCGTGCCGCGCGGCACGCGGATGACCAAATCCGCGCCATCCTTACCCTTACAGCGCTTGCTGCCGCCGTTTTCGCCTGCTCCGGCAACATATTTCTTCTTATAGCGGAAGTCCAACAGCGTGGACAGGTTATCGTCCACCTTGAAGATAACCGAGCCGCCGCGGCCGCCGTCTCCGCCGTCCGGTCCGCCGGACGCAACGTACTTTTCGCGATGGAAGCCGACCTTGCCGTCGCCGCCCTTACCGGACACAATTTTGATCTTGGCAATATCAATAAACACAGGAAAATCCTCCTTTCATGCGGTTGTTAAAACAAAATCCCAGACAACCGTCTGGGATTTTGTCAATACTCAATTGTTTACTGCGGGTAAACGGAAACCTGCTTGCGGTCCTTGCCCAGGCGCTCGAAACGAACAACGCCCTCAACCTTTGCAAACAGAGTGTCGTCCTTGCCGCGGCCTACGTTCAGACCCGGATGGATCTTCGTGCCGCGCTGACGGACAAGGATGTTGCCCGCCGGAACGGTCTGGCCGTCCGCACGCTTTACGCCAAGGCGCTTTGCCTCGGAGTCACGGCCGTTCTTGGTCGAACCTACGCCCTTTTTATGAGCGAAAAACTGTAAGCTAATCTTCAGCATCTGTGTGCACCTCCATTACGCTCAAAAATTCCGAATAATTCTGTTCCAGCTCGGTAAAATGCAGCCGAAGCGCTGCAAGCGCGTCCTGTCCGCGTTCCATCTCTGCGCCTTCGGGCAGGGTAATGCGGATGTGCGCGCCGTCATCCTCGATCAGAGTATCGACCGGGATGCGCTGTACGTCAAACAGCAAAGCATGGGTCAGCATGACCGCGCTGGAGATCGCCGCGCAAACGATGTCCTCGCCCTCGTCCGCGTAGCCCGCGTGACCGAGGATATCCACCGAAAGGAGTTTGTCCCCCCGCGACGAAAATGTGGCCTTCGTCACAACCTTACGCCTTGATGGACGCGATGGTCACCTTGGTGTACGGCTGGCGATGGCCCTGACGCTTGCGGTAACCCTTCTTGGGCTTCATCTTGAAGATGTTGATCTTCTTGCCCTTGCCGGTCTTTTCCACCGTGCCGGTTACAGCAGCGCCGGAAACGTAAGGAGCGCCGACAGTCAGCGAGTCGCCCTCGCCTACCGCCAGAACCTCATCAAACGTAACGGTCGCGCCGTCCTCTACGCCGAGCTTCTCCACGTAGATCACGTCGCCCTCAGATACCTTGTACTGCTTGCCGCCAGTTTTCAAAATGGCATACATGTTGGTTTTCCCTCTCTTTCGTTGTAGAGTCACGCTTGGCACGGCGGCGACCGGGAATCGGGCGCACTTAACAAAAGCCAATGCACAATGCGGCTTTTAGTAGCATAACACAAGCGGCAGGACTATGTCAAGTCCTGCCGCGCATTTTTTGCATTATTATGCGAAGAAACTCGATACAAAGGCGTACATTCCGCTCGGCACCGTGGTTGCGCTGCCGGTGGCGGCGCGATCCATACTGACAAAGCCCTTGTCGCCCTCTGCCAGGCCAATCACGCGGTCAGAAAACAGCACCCAGCAGGTGCAGGCGGGCGCATCCCCCTCCACCACGGTATACCCTTCCGCGTTGTCGCGGTAGGCGGTCAGCTTATCCTGCAAATACCCGGCGGGTACACTCAGATACTGGTACTGCGAACCGGTGCTGCGCACCACATACACACCCTCGGTCAGCTGCGGGATCAAGGCGTTCAAGTCCTCAGTCTGCGCCGTTGTCGGGTCGGGCAAAGCAGCCGTCAGCCCGGCAAGCATGGTCTGGTTATCCTGTGTCAGGGTATTCACCTGCGCAGACAGCGTGTTCTTTTCGCCGTTTAATGTTTCAATCTGCTTATTCAGTTCGTCAATTTTGCCGCCGCGCGACAAAAACAGAATGAAAAACAGCAGCGCCAACAGGAAAAATACCAGCACCGCAATGCAAAGCAGCATACGGTAGTTGAGCTTGATCGGCTTTGCGGACGAACGGCGGCGTTCCGCAGTTCGTTCCATGGGAGCACCTGCAATGCGGTCTCCGATCCGGTGTCCGGATGATCTTCTATCGCTCATCACTTTGTGGGGTTCTCGATGACCTTGACCTCGCCCGAAGCGCAGCCCACGATCATCCGTTTGCACATATTCAGGAACAGGCCATGCTCCAGCACGCCCACGATACCGCTGATCTTCTGGCGGACATCCTCGATGTCAAAGCCCGCGCCAAGGTGCAGATCGGCAATGAAGTTGCCGTTATCGGTGACAAAGGTCTTGCCGTCGCGCACACGCAGCACAGGGTTAAAACCATACTCCGCCATTTTTGCCATCGCCTGCTTAGAGCCATACTGCGCGATCTCAACCGGCAGATGGAACGCGCCGATCTTATCGACCAGCTTGCTTTCATCCATGATCCAGATGACTTCCTTGGCCAGCGTCGCCACAACCTTTTCGCGGTACAGCGCGCCGCCGCCGCCCTTGATGGCGTTAAACTGCGGGTCAATCTCATCGACACCGTCGATCGAGATATCCACATGATCAACTTCATCAATCGTCAGCAGCGGAATGCCCAGCTCACGCGCCTGCGCTTCCGTCGCCTTGGAGGTCGGGATCGCCTGAATCTTCAGGCCGTTCTTAACCATTTCGCCCACGGCATTGACCATATGATAAGCAGTCGAGCCGGTGCCCAGACCAACGACCATACCGTCTTTTACATATGTAGCGGCCTTGTCGCCAGCCAGCTTTTTCATATCCATTGTTTTTTCCTCCCTGCCGTCCGCGCCGGAGGTGTTCCGGCAGTCTTATTACTTTTATTATAATGGCGCTATCAAAAAAGGTCAATCTTTTCCGTGCAAAAGCAGCGCAGTTTATGCGCGGTTTTGCAGCTTTGCAGCCTTGAGCGTGTTTTTCATCAGCATGGTGATGGTCATGGGGCCTGCGCCGCCGGGTACAGGCGTCATAAAGGATGCCTTTTCCGCCACTGCGGGATCAACGTCGCCGCAAACCTTGCCCTCAGCGTTTCGGTTGATGCCCACGTCGATGACGACCGCGCCTTCTTTGACCATATCGGGTGTGATAAAGCCCGCCTTACCAATCGCTGCGACCAGAATATCCGCGCGGCGGCAAACCTCGTCCAGATGCTGCGTGCGGCTGTGGCAGATGGTCACCGTGCCGTGGCGGTGCAGCAGCAGCATGCTCATCGGCTTACCGACGATGTTAGACCGGCCAATGACCACGCATTCCTTGCCCTTGGGGTCGATGCCGTACTCGTCGAGGAGTTCCATCACACCTGCGGGCGTGCAGGGTACAAAGTCGAAGTCGCCGGTCATGATTTTGCCGACGTTGACCGGGTGAAACGCATCGACGTCCTTTTTCGGGTCGATCGCGTCGATGACCGCCTGCTCGGAAATGTGCTTCGGCACGGGCATCTGGCACAGAATGCCCGAGATCTGCGAGCTTTCGTTGAGCTGCGCGATCAGGCCGAGCAGCTCCTCCTGCGTGGTTTCCTCGGGCAGCGCGTATTTTTCGCTATAAATACCGCACTCTGCGCACGCCTTTTCCTTATTGCGGACATAGATCTCACTCGCCGGATCATTGCCCACGATGATGACCGCAAGGCCGGGCGTGATGCCCTGCTTTTTCAGCGTCTCGGTCTCCTCCAGAATGCTGCCGCGCACCTTGGCCGACAGCGCCTTGCCATCCATTCTTACTGCACTCATTTTTGAGTTCCCCCTTCACTTTCTGTCTGTTGTTCCGGTTTGGCTGCCTCGCTTTCCTCTTTGTCCGCGGTTTGCTCCACCGCCATGGGCTTTTCCGCCTGCGCAGCGGGCGCGTCCTCCACCGGTTCCGCCTTGGGCGGCACATAAAATGCCTTGGCAACCTTCAGTCGGTTGTACTTGCGCACCAGCAGCGCAACCGCCACAATGCAGCTGACCGCTGCCAGCACCTGCGAAACGCGCAGCGTACCGATATACAGGCTGTCCGTGCGCAGACCCTCGATCCACGCGCGGCCAAGGCCGTACCAAGCGACATACAGCAGCGCCATCTCGCCCGGGAACTTGCGCTTTTTCGAGTAAAAATGCAGCGCAATGAAGCCCACCAGATTCCAGACCGATTCATACAGGAACGTCGGGTGCACCGCCGCCGCGCCGTCGATCGACATGCCCCAAGGCAGGTCGGTCGGGCCGCCGTACGCCTCGCCGTTGATAAAGTTGCCCCAGCGGCCAATACACTGACCGATCAGCAAACCGAACGCCGCCAGATCGCACAGGCTGGCAAACGAGAGTTTTTTGACACGGCTGTACACATACAGCGCAACCACTACGCCGATCACCGCGCCGTAAATGGCAATGCCGCCATTCCAGACCGCAATGATCTCGTTCGGGTGCTGGCTATAATAGTCCCACTCAAAGACGACATAGTAGATACGTGCACAGATGATGCCCACCGGCACGCAGATGATCAGACAGTCCATCAGGTTGTCCGATGTGCAGCCAAATTCCTTGACGCGCGCATTGACATACAGCGCTGCCAGCACAAAGCCGATGCAGATGATGATGCCGTACCAGTAGATATCCTTACCGAATACATTCGCGGCGACACGGTTGATCTGAAAATCCAGTCCGAGCGCCGGGAAAGAGATTGCATGTTCCATGATGTTTGCTTCCTTTGTTGTCGAAATCTTATTGGGGCAAAACGACCGACATGGAAGATCGGTCGCGCTGCGCCCAGCGGGCGAATACCGCCTGCACATCCTGCGGTGCAATGGTGTCGAACAAAGCGGCGAAATCCGCGTAATGCTCGCCCGCAAACAGCGCGGTTGCTTCCTGCCGCGCATAGGCCTCCGGTACGTCCAGCACGCGCAGGTACAGACCGTACAGTGCTTTTTTCATGCGGTCAAACAGCGATTTTTCGACGCCTTCACGTGCCAGACGCGCGGCTTCGCGCTCGATCGCTGCGCGGGCCGCTTCCGGATCGCGGCTCTCGCCGCCGAGCAGCGCCATCGCGCCCTCCGGAATGAGCATATAATCCGTATCAAAATCGCGGCCGATCAGCCGCTTTTGATACAGTTCGGCATAGAGCGGTGCCGTATCACCGCACAGGATGCGCACCGCCAGCTCACCCAGCAGCGTGCGTCGCAAACGGCTTTCGCCCGCCTCCAGCGGGATATCCTTAAAGCCCAGCATGAACTGCGGCCGCGATACCGGCATCTTCCGCGTGACTGTCAGCTCGCTGACCGCGTCGCGGCGCTCTCCATAATGCCGCTCGCCGATCTCAGGCGCGTCCACAGGCGAATACTGTGCCGCCATGCGGCAGACCTCGTCAAAATCCGCCGTACCGCAGACGATCAGCGCCATATTCTTCGGGCTGTAAAACGCGCGGTGGCAGGTGTAAAGCACCTCGGGCGTGATGCGCGCGATGCTCTCCACGCTGCCCGCAATGGGCACCCGCACCGGATGATTACGGTACATCCCCTGGAGCGCGCCGCAGAACAGCTGCCAGCCGGGCGTATCGTCCATCATGCCGATCTCCTGCCCGATGATGCCGCGCTCCTTGGCGACATTTTCCTCGGTGAAATACGGCGTAAACACGAATTTCAGCAAAATTTCAAGGTTTTCCTCAAACCGCTCGGTGCAGGAAAAATGGTAGGCCGTCATCGTGTGACTGGTGAACGCATTGGGGCTTGCGCCCGTGCGTGCAAACTTTTGCAGCGCATTGCCGTCCTCGTCCTCGAACATCTTATGCTCGAGAAAATGCGCGACCCCTGCGGGCGTGTCATAGCGCGTCCCCTCGAGCGTAAAGGATGCATCAACCGAACCGAAGTTGGTTGCGAGGATCGCAAACGTCTTACCGAAGCCCTCCTTGGGCAGATAGCATACGCGCAGACCGTTTTCCAGCGTGCACTCCTCTGCGCGCTCGCGCAGGGCGGTCCAAATCTTGCTCATTGCGCCGCCCCCTTCATAAAGTATACCGTGTCAAGTGCGGTTGCCTGTGCCGCGGCGACAATACGCGCGCGATCGACCGCCTGCACCTGTGCAATGCGCTCTTCTGCCGATACCATCGTGCCCGCAGCGGCCTGTCCCAGCCAGTACCGCTCGAGTGTCAGCGGATCGTCCAGCATCGCGCCCCAGTTGGTGGTCAGCGTGCGCCGTGCACCGTCAATCTCCGCGTCCGTGATGTCGCCTTCGCGGCAAGCGTCCAGCTGGCGCAGGATCTCGTCCCGTGCGACTGCAAACTTATCGTTTTCAATGCCGGAGTTCACCATCATAATACCCTTAGGCGCGATAAACTGCGCACTTGCATAATAGCAGAGCGACTGCTTTTCACGCACATTGAGAAACAGCTTGGAGCTGGTCGAGCCGCCGTACAGCGTTTGGAACATCCAATACGCCGCCGCGTCTCCACTGGTCAGGCTTGCCCCGCCCGTGCGGAAGCCGATCGACAACTTTCCCTGTGTAACCGCTTCCTCCTCGACGATCTCACGCGCCGCCCCCGCGGGCTGCGCCAGCACACGGGTCGCGGTCAGTACGCCCGCACCGGTACGCGCCTGCGCGAGCGGCGTTTCCACGAACATCTGCCCAACCGTTTCAGGTGCGAGCGGCCCGCAGTAAAACAGCTCAAGCTGCGCTTCCTCCAGCGCACGGCAGTAGGCCGCATATAGTTTTCGCTCGGTGATTTTCTCCGCCTGCTCTTTGGTGCCGTAGACCGGCTGGCCATACGGCTCCTCCGCGCACATCAGCTGCGTCAAGCGCATCGGCGCCCATGAGCGCGGGTCGTTTTTCAGCGCCGCAATGCGGTCAATCAGGTTTTCGCGCTCGCCCGCCGTGTAATCCGGGCAGAATACACCCTCCTGCGTATACGGGTCGCACAGCAGCTCCGCCAGCAGGCGGATCACGCCCGCAGTCAGACCATTTGCGCCCGGCGCGCAGCTTTCATCAATGCAGTCGGACAAAAAGCCCACTGCCAGATGTTCTCCTTCCTTGCGCACAACCGCCTCAATGCGCGCGCCGTACAGCTCGTCCAGCTCTGCGCCGATCGCACGCAGATCGGGCAAACGCTTAGTCCCGCGCCGCAGCACATGCGGCAAACAGGCGCGCAGCGCAGCGTCCGGCCCGCCCAGCGGCAGCAGCAGCACCGCCCGCAAAACCGCACGCTTGAATTTCGGCGTGGTCACGCAGGTGAGGTTCACCCCTGCGGCCAGCTTTTTCCGCGTCACTTGTTGCATGTTTTCCCTCATTTCCGGAAAGATTTTTCCATGGGCATTATTATAGCATCATTGAGGATATGAAGCAAACGTATATTATGTGAACAAAATTCGTGTTCTCCGCTATTTTTCCCTTGACACCGCGGCAATTATACGATAGAATATTCACGTTCGATGTAAAGGCGAAACACTTTACACTATTCAGGGAGGCCCGCCGATGAAAGGCAAACCGCTCGAAATGAGCCTACTGTTCGACTTTTACGGCGAGACGCTCACGGAAAAACAGCGCGAGCTGTTCGACCTGTATTACAATGAAGACCTTTCGCTGGCTGAGATTGCCGAGCATGCGGGCATCACCCGTCAGGGGGTGCGCGACAGCATCAAGCGCGCGGAACACGCGCTGCGCGAGATAGAGGATAAGCTCGGTCTGGTCGCCCGCTATGGCGGCACCGAACGGTGCGCGGAGGAGCTTTCCGAGCAGGTTACAGCACTTTCCGCGCTCAACGCCGACAAACTGCACAGCCGCGAAGCGGAGGATATCCTCTCCCGCATGACGGCGCTGCTCGAACAGCTCAGGCAGGAGGCTTAATATGGCATTTGAAGGCCTTACCGAAAAAATTTCATCCGCATTCAAGCACCTGCGCAGCAAAGGACGGCTGACTGAGGCTGACATCAAGGAAGCGATGCGCGAGATCCGCATGGCGCTTCTGGAAGCCGACGTCAACTTCAAGGTTGCCAAGGACTTCATCAAGGCGGTCACCGAAAAGGCGACCGACGCGGAGATCCTCGAAAGCCTGTCCCCGACCCAGCAGGTCATCAAAATTGTAAATGAAGAGCTGATTGCGCTTTTGGGCGGCCAGACCACCCGTCTGACCATCTCGCCCAACCCGCCCACCATCGTCATGATGGCAGGCTTACAGGGCGCGGGCAAGACCACCAACTGCGCCAAGCTCGCCGCGCTCCTGCGCAAGCAGCAGCAGCGGCGTCCGCTGCTCGTCGCGTGTGACGTATACCGTCCCGCGGCAATCGACCAGTTAAAGGTCGTCGGTAAGCAGCTGGACATTCCGGTGTTCGACGAAGGACAAGGCGATCCGGTCGAGATTGCAAAGCACGGCGTGGACTATGCCCGCAAAAATGGCTTCGATCTGGTGTTCCTTGACACTGCAGGCCGTCTGCATATCGACGAAAAGCTGATGGACGAGTTGAAAACCATCAAGGCGGAAGTCAAACCCACCGAGATCATTCTGGTCGTCGATGCGATGACCGGTCAGGACGCGGTCACCGTTGCGCAGACCTTTAACGAGGCGCTCGGCATCGACGGCGTACTGATGAGTAAGATGGACGGCGACGCCCGCGGCGGCGCAGCCCTTTCGGTCAAGGCGGTCACCGGCAAGCCGATTAAGTTCATCGGCACGGGCGAAAAGCTTGACAACATCGAGCCGTTCCACCCTGACCGTATGGCAAGCCGCATCCTCGGCATGGGCGACGTGCTGACGCTGATCGAAAAGGCACAGGAGTCTTTCGACCAGAAGCGGGCCGCTGAAACCGCAAAAAAGATGATGGCCGGCAAGCTGACGCTGACCGACTTTTATCAGCAGATCCAGCAGATGAAAAACATGGGCTCGATGGAGGAAATGCTCGGCATGCTGCCGGGTGTGGACGCAAAAGCCCTCGCCGGTGCCAAAATCGACGAAAAGCAGATGGCGCACACCGAAGCCATCATCCAATCCATGACACCCAAGGAGCGGGATAACCCCTCCATCATCAATTTCTCGCGCAAAAAGCGCATCGCGGCGGGCTGCGGCCTGTCGATCGAGCAGGTCAACAAGCTGCTCAAGCAGTTTGAGGCCATGCAGAAGATGACCAAGCAGCTTTCCGGTCTTGCCCGCGGCGGCAAGGGCAAAAAGCGCCGCGGTTTCCCCGGTCTCGGCGGCCTGAAACTGCCGTTCTGACCCCTAAATGGTTTGTAAAGAAATTTACAATAGATCAATTTCTATTTCAGAGGAGGTGAATCATCCATGGTAAAGATCAGACTGCGCCGTCTGGGCGCGAAGAAGGCTCCGTTTTACCGCATCGTTGTCGCTGACTCCCGTTACCCGCGTGACGGCCGCTTCATCGAAGAGATCGGCACCTACAACCCGCTGACCGACCCGGCTACCGTCAATGTTGACGCTGACCGCGCTCAGGAGTGGATCAAGAAGGGCGCTCAGCCGACCGATACGGTCCGCGGCATCCTGAAGAAGGCCGGTGTGCTGAATTGAGTGAGGCTAACGAAATGAAAGAGTTATTGACCTATATTGTCAAAAATCTGGTTTCCGAGCCGGATGCGATTGCCATCACCGAGGAGATCGACGGCGATAATGTCACCTTTTCCCTGCGCGTAGCGCCTGGGGACATGGGCCGCGTCATCGGTCGTCACGGCCGCATCGCAAAGGAAATCCGCACACTCATGAAAGCGGCAGGCAATCGCGAAAACAAGCGTGTTACAGTCGATATCCTCGACTGAGTCGACGGGAACCCGGTTTCCGGCGAAGAACGCCGTATAAAAATCGCCGCAGCGCGGCGATTTTTTGTTATCTGCGCGCATTTGCGCGCCATCCCCCTAGAGACGGAGGAGCCAATATGCCAAAACAATTTTTAGAGGCCGGCAAGATCGTCGGCACGCACGGCGTGCGCGGCGACCTGAAGGTGCAGAGCTGGTGCGACAGCCCCGAAGTACTGTGTGACTTCGACACGCTGTATCTGGATGAACAAACGCCCGTGACGGTGGAAAAGGCACAGGTACACAAAAACGTGGTGCTGATGCACCTGAAAGGCGTGGATACGGTCGAAGCGGCGGAAGCGCTGCGTGGCCGCGTGCTGCATCTTGATCGCGAGGACGTGGAACTGCCCGAGGATCTGGTATTCATTCAGGACATCCTCGGCTTTACCGTACACGACCGCCGCACAAACAGCGACGTCGGCAAGCTCCGTGATGTGCTGACCACCAATCCGGCGCATGATATGTACGAGATCAAGACCGCTGAAGGCCGTCTGGTCTATGTACCTGCTGCCAAGCCCTTTTTGCAGGAGATCGACATGCAGGCTGGCATCATCTATATCGAAAGCATCGAGGGTCTGCTGGAATGAAGATCGACATTATGACGCTGTTTCCCGAGATGATCGACGCGGTCATGCGGGAGAGCATCATCGGCCGCGCACAGGAAAAGGGGTTGGTCGAGGTGCGCGCGACCAACATCCGCGATTATGCGCTCGACAAGCATCACAAGGCGGACGACGCGCCCTATGGCGGCGGACGCGGACAGGTGATGCTGGCCGAACCGCTCTATCTGTGCCACGAAGCATTGTGCGCAGGCGAACATGTGCACACGGTGTTCCTTTCCGCACAGGGACGACCGTTTGACCAGGCCAAAGCGCGCGAACTGCTCGCACGGGAGCACGTGATTCTGGTCTGCGGGCATTATGAAGGCATCGACCAGCGGTTTATCGACGCTTGTGTGGATGAGGAAATCTCGATCGGTGACTTTGTGCTGACCGGCGGCGAAATCCCTGCGATGGCGGTCGCAGACGCGATATGCCGTATGGTGCCGGGTGTACTGCCCGATGAAGAAGCGTTCACCGCCGAAAGCCACTGGGATGGACTGCTCGAGCATCCGCAATATACCCGCCCAGAGAACTGGCGCGGTCGTGCGGTGCCCGAGGTGCTGCTCTCCGGCCATCATGCCAATATTGAGGCATGGCGGCGGGAAATGAGCCTGCGCCGCACCAAGGCCGACCGCCCAGATCTGTATGCGCAGTTCACCCCGCGCGACAAGCAGGACAAAAAAATCCTCGATAAAATCGAAAAGCCGGACGGCTGAACCGTCCGGCTTTTTTCATTTGCTTACAGTATGTAGACCTGCGTGGTTTCGTACACCTCGTACACCTTTTTGAGGGTCGCCATCTCGGTGCCTGCCAGACGGCAGCTTGCGCGCGCAGTCGAAACCGCCAGACGCGCCATCTCGTCAAACTTGAGTTTGTTATGCATGGCGTTGGCAATCGCGCCGACCATCGCATCGCCCGTGCCAACCGAGCCTTCGTCATAAATCTTGGGGTTGGTGTTGACGTACAGCGCTTCGCTCTCGTCCTTGGACACCAGCACCGCGCCCTCCTGGCTCATAGAAACGCATACAGCGCGCGCGCCCATATCCAGCATCTTGCGCGCAGACACAACAACCACTTCAGGATCAGCAGAGGGCTTGTCGCCCACGGCCTCAGCCAGTTCAAAAATATTAGGCTTAACGAAATCCGGCTCGCATTGCAGCGCCTCCAGCAGCAGCTCGCCCTGCGCGTCGATAATCAGCTTGCAGCCGCGTTTTTTGATGAGCTTGCACAGCTTGCGATAGTTCTTGAGCGGGAATTCCGGCGGTGTGGAACCGGCCAAAACGAAAATATTCCCCTCATGCAGGTACATTTCCATGCGGTCAAGCAAACGCAGGAAGTCCGCGTCCTCAATTTTGCTGCCGGGTTCGTTAACCTCAGTGTGCCCGCCCTGCGCGTCGATGATCTGCGTATTCACGCGCATCTGACCCGAAATATCGACAAAATCATGGTGGATATCCGCAGAAGTTAACATATCCTTGAGGATACGGCCGTTTGTACCTCCGCAAAAGCCCAGCGCAACACTGTTGCCGCCGAGAGCCTTGATCGCACGGGATACATTGATCCCCTTGCCGCCGGGTTCCAGATGGCTGGATACTGCACGATTGAGCTTGCCGACCACCAGCGGATGCTCGATGCGCTGGGTACGGTCGAGCGCAGCGTTGAGCGTTATCGTGATAATCATGGGGCGCCCCTCCTGTTGTGTATTTTTCTCTTACTTTTTATTTTACCGAATCGCGCGCGTAATGTAAATGCTTTTTGTAAAGATTCATGCAAAAGGTCTTGCATGCACCGTTTTAAAATCCCATCTGCACCAATTCCTGTACCAGCTGGATATAAAACTGGCGCACATCAAAGCAGTTGTCATCCTTGCCCTGTGCATCGACCAGCTGCTGATGGCTTACGCCTTCGAGCGTGCCGCGGTAGCGGCCCCAGCGCGCAGACTGCGGCGTAACCAGTCCGTCACTGTCACCGTGCGCGGGGTAAAACAGGTCATGCGTCACCCGCATCGCGGCGTCCGCGTTGTTTTTGCCCAGCCGTGCGCCCCAGCTTTGATAATAAACGCAGTTCGCGTCCGGATGGGTGCGGTTAAATTCCTCCAAGTAGGCAGGCGTGAGCTGCTCACCGGCACGCAGCGCGTCCGGATTTTGGTCTCCGCCGCGCCGCCACCATGCGTCGTTGCCGCGCGCCCAAACCGCAACGCCCGGCCGTGCATACAGCAGCAGCTCGGCCACACGCGAACCACGGTTGGGGGTGGAGAGCATCGTCAGCGATGCGATATATTTGCCGTACCCCATCCCGGAAATCAGATGGCGCGCTTCCAAACCGCCCTTGGAGTGGGCAATGATGTTGACACGCTCGCAGCCGTACAGCCGCAGCATTTTGTGCACCGCTTCGGCAAGCTGCGCCGCGCCGGTTTCGATGCTGCCCCATGCGTCCTGCCCGCCGAAGCAGACCTCCGCCCCTCGTGCGCGCAGTGCCTCCGGCACACGCCCCCACGGCACATACAGCCCGCCGTGTTCAGTGACACCCAGACCGTGCGCCAGCAGAATGGGATAGCGGGTCTTGCAATCCTGTCTCCGGCTCATTTGTGGTATTTGCCGCCCGCGGCAATGTTGAGTGCGCGGTATAACTGCTCAAGCACCATCACGCGCGCAAGATGATGCGGGAACGTCATCGGCGACATGGACAGGCGCAGCGCAGCGCGCGCCTTGATCCGGTCGGACAGGCCGCACGACCCGCCGATCACCAGACATAACCGGCTTGTACCGCTCACGGTCAGGCGACCGAGATAGTCCGCCAGCTGCTCAGAGGACATGGGCTTGCCCTCTACGCACAGCGCGATCACCGCCGCGCCCTGCGGAATTTTGCTCTCGATCAGCGCCGCTTCCTTGTCCAACGCCTGCTCGATCTCGCCCGCCGAGGGCGTCTGCGGCAAGCGCTGCTCGGGCAGCTCCACAATCTCTAATTTACAATATGCGCCAAGGCGCTTCTCATATTCCCGTACGGCATCCGCCCAGAACTTTTCTCCGAGCTTGCCGACGCAGATCAGCCGGACAGCGAGCATAGCGCTTCCTCCCCAAACAGCACCGGTGCGTCCATGCCGTCACGCGGCGCAACCTGCACCGCGCAATCCGGCAAGCCGTGCAGCGCGCTGACTGTCTGCTGCAGGGCAAGCGCCGGCATGTTGTTCTTTTCGCTCAGATGCGCCAATACCAGATTGCGCGTGCCGTGCCGCACCAGATCGGCTGCAAACACCGCGCAGTCCGGGTTGGACAGATGCCCCGCCGGACCTGCCACGCGCATCTTGAGCGTGTACGGATACGGCCCTGCCTGTAACATGTGCGGGTCGTGGTTGCTCTCCAGCACAACCGTCTCGCAGCCGCGCAGCAAATCGGCCGCCTCGCGCGGCACAAAGCCCAGATCGGTGGCAAAGCCAAAGCGATGGCTGCCGTGTTCCAGTATGTAACCGACGCTTTCCGCCGCGTCATGCGGTGTGGCAAAGGTTGCGATGTCCACATTGCGCACCCAGAAGGCCTCTCCGCTGTCAAATTCATTCAGACGGTCGGCGCAGGACGGCTCTTTTGCCGCGAGTGCTTCCGCTGTGCCGTGTGAGGCGAACACAGGCGCTTTCGCTTTTTTCAGAAACATCGGCAGGCCCTTGACATGGTCGATATGCTCATGCGTGAGCAGCACAGCGGAAATATCCGCAAGCCCAAGGCCCAGCCCGGCCAGCGCCGTTGTGATCTTGCGCAGGGATACGCCCAGATCAATCAGGATCGCCGTCCCATCCGCCATGTACAGGCCGCAGTTGCCCGTCGACCCGCTCGCAATGCTGTAATAATACCGCTCTGCCAATGCTGAAACTCCTTTGCTTTTCAAAACAGCGGAGAGGTTGCCCCCCTCCGCTGTATCTGTTCCTTTGTTTACGCGCGCTCCGCCGCGCCCATGGAATCCGGGATCTCGGAGCGGTACATATCCGCACCCAGCGCCACGAACTTCTCCACCAGCGTCTCATAGCCACGCTCGATGTTCTGCACCTGCTCGACCTCGGTCACGCCCTTGGCTGCAAGGCCCGCAATGACCATCGCCGCGCCCGCACGCAGGTCGTGCGCGCGTACCGGTGCGCCCTTGAATTCCTCTACGCCCTCGATGACCGCGATCTTGCCGTCTACATGGATGTTGGCCCCCATGCGCGTCAGCTCTTCAGTGTAGCGGTAACGGCTGTCCCACACGCCCTCGGTGACAATGCTTGTGCCTTCGGCAAGGCACAGTGCGGTCGTCATCTGCGGCTGCATGTCGGTTGGGAAGCCCGGATAGGGCATGGTCTTGATGTTGGTCTTGGTCAGGCGGCCTTCGCGGCGCACCAGCACCGCATCGTCAAATTCGGTGACCTCGACGTTCATTTCCTTGAGCTTTGCCGTGATGCATTCCAGATGCTTCGGGATAACGTTCTTGACCAGCACCGAGCCGCCACAGGCTGCAACGGCCGCCATGAATGTACCCGCCTCGATCTGGTCAGGGATGATGGAATAGGTGCCGCCGTGCAGACGCTCGACGCCGCGGATTTTGATGACATCCGTGCCCGCGCCCTTGACGTTTGCGCCCATGGCATTGAGGAAGTTCGCCAGATCGACGATATGCGGCTCCTTGGCGCAGTTTTCCATGATGGTCTGACCCTTCGCCAGAACAGCTGCGAGCATGATGTTCATCGTCGCGCCAACCGAAACCACATCGAAATAGATATGTGCGCCGTGCAGACCCTCTTCGGGGGCCTCGGCGCGGATGTATCCGCCCTTGGGCAGCGTCACTCTTGCGCCCAGCGCTTCAAAGCCCTTGATGTGCTGGTCGATCGGACGCACGCCGCCGAAGTTGCAGCCGCCCGGCATAGCGACTTCAGCATAGCCGTATTTGCCCAGCAGCACGCCAAGCAGATAATAGGAAGCGCGCAGCTTGCGCTCCAGCTCATGCGGCTTCAGGCTGGGGTTCTGGGTGTTCTGGATTTCTACTGTCGTTGCGTTGAGCAGCCGGATCTGCGCGCCCAATTCGCGCATGATCTCCAGCTGCAGCGTCACATCAATAATCTTGGGCACATTCTCAATGCGAACCGGGCCGTCCGCCAGCAGCGCTGCCGGGACGATCGCAACCGCCGCGTTCTTTGCGCCGGAGATTGTGACCTCTCCATTGAGCGTTTTACCGCCGTTGATTACATATTTGGTCAAACCTACCTACTCCTCACTGTTGCAATACGCGTTCCGTCGCGTAAACTGTCTTCTACTGTATTCTATGACCGGGCGCGCGCATGCGTGCGCCCGCAAATTTTCTCATCAATCTATTTTACCACAATTTTTGATAAAGGAAAGATTTTTTTCAATTTTCCTGGTCTACAATCGTTTTTTTGGCACAATCCACCAAATATTCACCCGAATCCGTCTCGATCTTCCAAGTCGGCGTAAGCTGTAAGCGGCGGTTGCTGTCCACCTCTATGCGGTAACCGACCGTCATGGAGTCGATCCGTTTGACATCCTGCGCCCGCGCGGCAAACTCCAGCAGTGCATCCGCTGCATTGCAGGATACGCCGCTGCCCTGCACGGTGGTATACGGCGTGCCAAAGCTCCACAATCCGCTTAAAGCTACGTTACCATCCCCGTCAAACCGCAGCGTCAGCACACGGTCGTGTACCGGCTGCCCCGCGACCGTCCCGGTCATGGCAACAGTCATACCGTCTGCCTGTGTAGAGCCATGCTCTACCTCCAGCCCCCAGCCGGATAACAGCTGCCGCGCCAGCCGCAGCGCCGAGGAGGCGTCGTCGGGTGCCTCCCGCCCGATTGTGCATTCTGCTTCCACCGTACCGTCTGCGTGCCACTCCACCCGACCGGCATCGCTCTCGAACAGCACCGTGCCGTCCTCCTGCTCGGTGCGCTCGGCCGTCTCTCCCAGCATAGCCTGCGCGACCGCCTCTTCATCTGCGCGGCTGCGGTCGATCGACAGCGTCGGCAGCACCTTATCCTTGGGCAGCTGGAACGCATCATCCAACTGCATACCATATTCCTGTGTCAACGTGCGCAGATCCGCCACCAGCTCTTCGCCACGCTGGTAGTCCTGCCATAGCTTTACACCGAAATTTCCAATCAGAAACAGGTTAACCGCCAGCAGAATAACGATCAGCACATTTTTTACTTTATCCCACTGCAAGCGGTCTCACCTCCTGTCAGTCTGCGTTTCTCAGGTAGAAACGTGCGGGGGCGTAGCTTCCGTCGTCCTTTTCGCGATAAGCCACCATGAGGCCACACGCCTCTCCCATAGCGCCCGCAGCCGCCTGCTTAGCCGGCAGAACGATGCGGCTGGTATCCTGTGCGGAGAATCTCTGCAAACGGACCGTTGCGGAAACCAGCGCGCCGTCCTCGAACGCGAAGGTCGCAAAATCGCTTTCTCCCAACACCGGCACACCGCCGTACATCTGCATAAAGACCAGTGTGGTCTGTCCGTCCTCCTGCCCGACTGTATACAGGGACGCATGCGTATTGGTTTCGGCCACCCGCAGCGCCGCATCCAAAACCAGACGAGCGCAGTCCATTTGTGCGTCAAGTGCGGATTGGCCGCTGACTTCGCCCTCTTCATAGGCGCGCACCGTGGTATTCTCCGCCGAGGCAGCGTATTGCAGCAATCCCGTAGCGCTCACGCGCAGCGTACTCACGTTATCAATGAATACGCGGACCTCATCGTTTTGTTCGGCATAAAAATCCGCATAGGCTGTGAACCCGAACGCTTGCAGCAGCTCTTCCAGCCCGGTTCCGCTGCGCGTGGAAAACAGATCGATTGGCTCATTGCGCAGCAGCGGAAGGGACAGGGTTTCGCTGTCAAACAGCAACATTTCCGGATACACCGCATATGACTCACCAGAAAACTTGCAAGGCTGCCCACGAAACGCATGCTGCGCGCTTTCCAGCACGCTTTTATCCGCCTTTGCCGCAGCCATATACAGCGCACCATCCAAAGTGCGCACAAACAGCTGCTCGGAACCAGCCGCATAGATCAGCGCTTCTACATAGACCTCGCTGCCATCTTTCCAGTTGCCGCCCATCCAGCCTGCAATTGCTCCCAGCGGGATTGCACCATGATAGCGCAATTCAGCGCAGTCTCCGGCGCGCAGCGCAGCGTTCAGCTCGTCCTCACTGGCAGGAGTCAGCTCTTCGCCCGTCAGCACCTGCGCCCATAGGTCACGCACGGAAGCAACCGTCGCATCCATATCCGTCACATTATACTGCACGCCATACAGCTGCCCGTCCACAGTCAGCGCAAGCTGCACCGGTTCGGCGGCAGCTACACCGGACGAGCGCAGCTCATAGCCCACCGCGCCGCCAAATAACTGGTCGTGCGCACGCCGCAGCAGACTGTCCGCCGGCATCTGAGCCACATTCAGCCCGGTCAGCCAGTTAGCAGCGCACAGCGTCAGAAGCAGCAGCACCAGAACGATCAGCGACACATTTTTCGCCGTATTTTTGACCGACCGCTCCGCGCCTCTCATACCGGCCCCTCCTCGCTGTTCGGGGCCAGGTTGGTCGGCAGCGTGATCGTCACAGTCGTCCCCTTGCCATATTCGCTGGCCAGCGCGATCTTGCCCTCATGCTGCTCGACGATCTCCTTGGCAATCGCAAGGCCGAGGCCCGTGCCGCCGGCGGCGCGGCTGCGCGCCTTATCCACACGGTAAAAGCGCTCAAACAGGCGCGGCACGTCGGCCGCTGGAATACCCACGCCGTCATCCTCCACTGTGATGCGCACACGGTTTTCCGCCGGTACGCAAGCCGACAGGCGGATATGCCCGCCCAACGGCGTATATTTGACCGCGTTGGACAGGATGTTCACCACAACCTGCTCGATGCGCTCGCGGTCGCCCACGATAGCGGGCAGTGTGTCCGGTGCGTCCACGATCATCTCATGGCCGTTATCCTGTACGGTCAAACGCATCGCATTAGCCACCTTCTGGAGCAGATCGGACAGCGAAAACCGCGTCATGCGCAGCTCCATCCGGCCGTAATCCAGCTTAGACAGCGTCAAAAGATCGGTCACGATGCGCGCCATGCGCTCGGATTCGCTCGAAATAACACCCAAAAACTGTTTTTCCGTGTCGATCGGAATATCGCCCGCAGCGTCCAGCAGCGTTTCGGTATAGGAGCGGATATTGGTCAACGGGGTACGCAGCTCATGCGACACATTGGCAACAAATTCGCGCCGTGCGTCGTCCAGACGGCGCTGCTCGGTGATGTCGTGGATGACGGCAATCACGCCGCCCTCGCCATCCAGCGCACCGTAAGGCGCAAGCGTGACCGACAGCACGCGGTCGCGCCGCGTGATCTCGCTGGTCAGGAAGCTGCGCATGGCCGTCTCATCCGAACTGACCATATCCAGATCGGCAAAGATCTCGTCAAAGGTCAGCTGATCCTCCATGCGCACGCCCAGCATATTTTCGGTCGCAGGGTTCATGTGGATCAGCCGTCCATCCGTTGTAAAGGCGGCCACGCCGTCCGTCATGTGCAGGAACAGCGTATTGAGCTTATCGCGCTCGCCCTGCACCTCGCCGACCGTGCTTTTGAGCTGCCGCGCCATGTAGTTGAACGAGCGCGTCAATTCGCCGATCTCGTCGGACGACTGTACGCCCAGATCCTGATCGAAATTACCCTCTGCGATCGACCGTGCGCCCTCGGTGATGCGCTCGATCGGGGTGGTGATGGTTTTGCTGAGCAAAAAGGACAGCAAAATCGCCGCAAGCAGGCCGAACATCATCGCCTGCATGACGATTTGGAAAAAGCGCCATGACAGGTCGGAGATCTCGCTTTTGTCATCCGTGATGTACACGATGTAATCCACGCTGCCGTCGCCCTCCTTGTCGATGGGCACGGCAATATCCATCATGCTGTCAGATACGGACGAGCGCGCGCCAAGCTCACCAGCCATGGCAGCAACAATGTTGCTCGTCCGCGTCAGCGTAATGTTGGGGTTTGAGCCTTCCAGATACCGGCCCTCGGCATCCAGAATATAATAATTGCGATAATCGTCAATGCCCAGCGCGCTTTCGCGCGCCTCAATGACGGTCTGCAAACCGGGCGCACCCTGCTCAGCCGCCGCTTCCTTGAGGGAATCCATCGTGCTCGATTGGTTGAACACGTTCTGCATTTGCTCATAGAAGCTGTCCAGATAAAACGTATTGACGCTGTTGATGAGGAACGTGCCCACCACCGCCATGACCGATATGATCATCAGCACCAGAATCAGCACCAGCTTCATGTGTAAGGAACGAAACAAAACAACACCTCCGGCGTGCGGAGCGCAGCCGCGCCGTTTTTCTCTGTATCCCGTGCGCATGGCACGGTTCATCCGTTATTCATCGCTGAAATAATAGCCCATGCCGCGTTTGGTCATGATATAGCGCGGGCTGGCGGGCTGGTCCTCTACCTTTTCGCGCAGGCGGCGGATCGCCACATCGACCGCGCGCAAATCGCCGTAATAATCATAGCCCCAGACCTTCTCCATCAGCTCCTCGCGCGAAAACACGCGGCCGGGGGCTGCGGACAGGAAGCAAAGGATATCAAATTCACGCGCGGACAATTCCAGCGCCCGCCCGTTTTTATACACCATGCCGTTGTCACGCGAAATACGCAGGCCGCCGCCCGAAGGCACCGCAGGCTTTTCCCGCTCCTCCCCGGACAGCGTGCGCCGCATGTTCGCTTTGACGCGCGCCATCAGCTCGCGCATGGAAAACGGCTTAGTGATATAGTCATCCGCGCCCAGTTCCAGACCGAGCACCTTATCGGTTTCCTCTTCGCGGGCGGTCAGCATGATGATCGGGGTATCCTGCTTTTCGCGGATGTGCCCAAGCACTTCAAAACCGTCCATCGAAGGCAGCATCACATCCAGCAGGATCAGGTCGGGCGCGTCCTCCAAAGCGGCGCGCAAACCGTCCGCACCGTCATACGCGACCATCGTATCGTATCCTTCGCGCTGGAGATTGAACACCAGAATGTCCGCAATCGCTTTTTCGTCCTCAACGACCAGAATTTTTTTCTTATCCATAAATGACCTCCTTCACAGAGGGTTGACGGGTGCTGCGTTCGGATCAGTACAGCCCCTTGAGCTTGGCGCGGTACAGCGCAACCACGGTCTTGGCGTCGCGAATCTCGTCACGCTCGACCATGGCTTCCACCTCGGCCAGCGGCAGCCGCACCACCTCGACAAATTCATCCTCATCCGGCTGCATTTCGCCTTCAGTCAGGTCGAGCGCCGCAAACAGGTGCACGACCTCGGTCAGAAAACCCGGAGAGGGGTATTCGCAGCCGAGCGGCACCAGACGCCCTGCCGTGCAGCCGGTTTCTTCCTTCAGCTCGCGCGCGCCGCAGTCGGCAATACTCTCCCCTTCGCCGTGATCCAGCTTGCCCGCCGGGATCTCCAGCAGCTCCGTATCATACGGGTAGCGGAACTGCCGCACCAGAAGCACATTGCCGTCGCGGTCAATCGGCAGCACACCCACGCCGCCGACATGCTCGCACACCTCGCGCTGCGCGGTCTTGCCGTTAGGGAGAAGCGCCTCGTCCAGTCGTGCCTTCATAATCTTCCCTTCAAAAAAATACCGATGGGAGAGCTGTTTTTCGCGCATATTCATCCTAATCTACCTCTTTTCTACGGTGTGCCGAAGCAGCGCAGCACATAGGCAGCCTCCGGCGGCACCGAAATGTGCACACCGTGGCTGTCTGCGTCCTCAAATCCCGTTCCGCTGAGCATATCCACCGCGTAAACCGCCTGCACACAGGTGCGGATATGATGATGGCCGCGGTTGACGATCACCATCATGCGGGACGTATCGCTCACGCGCTCATATTGCAGCAGCGCGCCGTGGCAGCGCACAAAA
This sequence comes from uncultured Agathobaculum sp., assembly GCF_963927765.1. Classification (NCBI taxonomy): domain Bacteria; kingdom Bacillati; phylum Bacillota; class Clostridia; order Eubacteriales; family Butyricicoccaceae; genus Agathobaculum; species uncultured Agathobaculum sp. The sequence goes on from NZ_CAWVCU010000053.1 coordinate 24,106, forward strand.
TGCAGGTCGCCGTCCGCCAGCGTGTTGCTGTCCGCGCGCAGTGCGCACAGGCGGCGATAAAACGCCAGCAGCTCCCGGTCCTCCTGCCCCCACGGATACGTCCGACGGTTGAACGGATCCTCAAACCCCTGCCGTCCAGCCTCATCGCCGTAATAAATGGTGGGCGAGCCCGGCATGGTGAACTGAATGACCGCCGCCAGGCGCAACTTGCGCAGCGCATTTGCCAGCCGTTCGGGCGGCAGCTCATAATGCGCGCGCCCGTCGCGGTCCATCTTCCATTCCTCATCGGAAACACCCAGCAAAGTCAGCGCGCGCGCCGTATCATGCGTGCCAATGACGTTCATCAGGTTATAAAACACATCGCGCGGATAATTTTCCCGGATGCATTCCATGGTTTCCGCAAAGTGTTCCGCTGTTCCGCCGTTCAGGAAGGACAAAATCGCGTCACGCAGCGGATAATTCATCACGCTATCCAGCTCACCGCCCTGAAAATACTTACGGCGCTCGGAATAGGCAATTTTGTTGGAAGCGTCCTCCCAAACCTCACCGATGACCAGCGCATCCGCTTTTTCCCGCTTGGCTGCGGCATTGAGTTTCTGAATGAAAGCATCGGGCAACTCGTCGGCCACATCCAGCCGCCAGCCGGACGCACCCAGCCGCAGCCAGCGGCGCACGACGCTGTCCTCGCTCTCAATGATATAGTCGAGATAGCTTTCGTCCATCTCGCGCACCTGCGGCAGCGTATAGATGCCCCACCATGAGCCGTATTTGTCCGGCCACTCCTGAAAATCGTACCAACGGTAATAGGGCGAATCCTGAGACTGATGCGCCCCAACGCTGTTGTATCTGCCACGGGCATTGAAGTAGCGGCTGTCATAGCCAGTGTGGTTGAACACACCGTCCAGCACCACCCGCATGCCGCGTGCCGCAGCCTCCGTGCACAGCGTGCGGAAATCCTCCTCGCTGCCGAACAGCGGGTCGATGCGCTTGTAGTCGCCCGTGTCATAGCGGTGGTTGGAATACGCCTGAAACATCGGATTGAAATAGATGGTGGTCACATGCAGGCTTTCCAGATAATCCAGCTTGCTGATGACCCCGCGCAGCGTGCCGCCGAAAAAGTCATTATTGAGGATCTCGCCGTTCTCATCCGGCCGGTAAACCGGGATATCGTCCCAGTTTTCGTGCAGCACGCGCGGCGCAATCCCTTCCCCCTCAGGCTGGACGGGCACTTTATCCCGGCAGAAACGGTCAGGGAAAATATTATAGGTGATGCCCCGGCCAAACCAGCGCGGCGGCTGGTAGCCCGGATCATATACGGTCAGCTGGTACTTGTCGCCCAGCGTGTCAATGATCTCCGCGCGTCCGGCATAGCCGCGCGCGCAATAGCGCGGGCCGTCCGCTGTATCCATGGTGAAGTAATACCAGTACAAACCCGGATGGGACGGCGTAAAGCTGGTTGTATAGTGGTCGCGCGCACCGGCCAGACCGTACCAGCGCATCGGGAACGCCTCCGGCTCCTTGCCGTCCTCCTCCACCCAGAGGGTGATATGCTCCGTACCGTGTTCGCGCTTCGGATAGGCGGAAAACTCAACCGTCTGTCCGGCAGGCACCGCGCCATACGGCGTTTTGCAGGCCAGACTGCGGGAGTGAAACACACAATCGGGAATGGTATTCAAAAAATTTCCCCCAAACATAAAAACTTTTTATATAGTATAGCACGAACTACACGCAAGGTAAACAAAAAACGCTTTTAGAGCACTTTTAGCGCACCGCCGCATCCCATCTGCCGCCGCTGCAACCCCGCGCTGGCATTTACACCCGCCCTTTCATACTATGATAACAGCCGCCGGTGCGCTGTTTGTCCATCCCCGGCCAAAAGGCGGCGGTCCGAAACGATGAAAGGAGGTTTTTTCATCCATGAATCTGCGTGTCCGTCTCAAAAACCCAGTGTTCTGGATGCAGCTTTTGCTGGGTATTTCCGCTACCATGCTGACCTATGCCAGCCTGACCGCTTCCGATATGACCAGCTGGGGCGCGGTTTGGGATGTCGTCCGTCAGGCGATCAGCAACCCATACTGTCTTTTTCTGATTGCGTCCAATATCTGGAGTGCACTGAACGACCCGACTACCAGTGGTCTGACCGATTCCGACCGTGTGCGGCAATATGATAAGCCGCTGGAAAAGTGAACCCATACACTACTGCAAAACGGGGGCCGGCTTTGCAGCCACGCCCCCGTTTTTTCATGCTTTTTTCGTATCTTTCTTGTACTGCGCAATCGTATGCGCAATGTACGGCTGCACTTCGCCGAGCGGAATGCCGAGCGCAACCGCCAGTTCCCCGTGCAGCAGATCCTCCGCCCGCTTGCGGTAACGCTGGTCAACCTGACTGACACGCCGTCCGCTGCGACGGGATTTGGCATAGACCGTCTTGATGAGCTGCACCAGCTCACGGCAGTCGTGGCTTTGCAGCACCGCCTGATAGTGCTCGCTCGACATGCGCATACTGTGCGAAGTGAAGCCATCCAGCTCAATGGTCGGAATGGTCTGGATCAGCTGTTCCGCCTGTACGCGCGAAATGACTGGCCGCGTGAACACCGAGGAATCCACGGGGACATAGATGGTCTCCGTTCCGGAAACAGGCGTGAGCGTATAATACGGCTTATCCTCCTCCGTATCAAAGGGCGGTTTACCGACCGCCTCCACCCGGCAGACGCCACTGGTTCCGTAAACGATAAATTCCCCCGCCTGATACATGGTACTCCTCCTCACTGTGCCGAAACGCGACGGCAGGCAGCGTTTTCACGCTGCCGCCTACTACTTTCTCTTAAGATAATGATAGCACATTTTGCAGAGAAATGTAAGAAAATTTTTTATTTTCCCACATACCAGTCCAGATTTGCCGCTTTTTCATGCGGCAGATAAAAGCACAGGTGATCTTTCACCTGCCCGTTATACAGCAGCTCCGCGCGGTGCAGCACGCCTTCATATTGAAAACCGCATTTTTCCAGCACACGGCGTGAAGCGGGGTTGTCCGGATAGCAGGTCGCGCTGATCAGATCCAGCCCCATTTGGCCAAAGCCGAAGCGCACCGCCGCGCGCACCGCCTCTGTCATATACCCCTGTCCCCAGTAGTCTACACCCAGCGCATAGCCGAGCGAACGCGCCGAGCCGTATTGCCGCGCCGAGTCGGTGATCAGCCCGATCGAACCCATCAGGCGGCGATCAGTCTGTCGCTCGATCGCCCATACGCTCGATTGGTTCAGGAAAACCAGATGCAGGATATCGCTCGACTCCAGCAGGCTTTCATGCGGCTTCCAACCTGCATTCCGTCCCACTTCCTCATCCTTGGAGTAAGCGTAAAGCGCTTCCACATCATCCTCCCGAAAGGGGCGGAGCGTCAACCGTTCGGTTGTCAGCGTCATCAGGGAACTCTCTCCTTTCCGTTGACAGAAAAGCAAAAGGGCGCAAAGCAATGCACTTTGCGCCCTTTCCTCTTATTACTTGATCGTCATGACCTGATCGCGTGCCGGACCAACGCCCAGCATGGTGATCGGACAACCGATGATACGCTCCAGTTCATGGATATAATCCTGTACCGTCTGCGGCAGCTCGCCGAACGAGCGGCAATTCGTGATATCCTCGTCAAAGCCGGGGAACTCCTCATAAACCGGCTCGCAATCCACCAGATCCATGAAGTTCGCCGGGAACTCAGTGACGGTTTCGCCGTTCTTCAGCTTATAGCCCACGCAGACCTTGAGCTTGGGCAGGCCGCGCAGCGGGTCAATCTTATTGATGACGACTTCGGTCAGACCGTTGACGCGCACCGCATAGCGCGCGACCACAGCATCGAACCAGCCGGTACGGCGCGGACGGCCGGTAACCGTGCCGAACTCACCGCCGGCGTTGCGGATGTAATCGCCCGTTTCATCAAACAGCTCAGTCGGGAACGGACCTTCGCCCACGCGGGTGGTGTAGGACTTGAAAATACCCATGATGCTGTCGATGGCCGTCGGGCCAACGCCCGAACCGATGCAGCAGCCGCCCGCCACCGGATGCGACGAGGTGACAAACGGATAGGTACCCATATCAAGGTCGAGCAACGTGCCTTGCGCGCCCTCGAACAGCACTTCCTTGCCCTCCTTGACCGCGTTCCACGTCAGGATGGAGGTATCGCACACATAGGGACGCAGCCGGTCGGCGTATTCGCGGTACTCCGCGATCACCGCATCCGCGTCGATCGCCTCGCCGCCGTACACGCCAGTGATGACGCGGTTCTTGTGCGCGCATGCCTCGCGGATAACGGTTTCAAAGCGCTCTGCATCGACAAAATCATGCATACGCACGCCGCTGCGCTCGGATTTATCCATATAGGTCGGGCCAATGCCCTTCTTGGTCGTGCCGATGGCGGTGCCTTCCTTGGCTTTTTCCGCTTCGCTCAGCGCGTCCAGCTCCAGATGCCACGGCAGGATGCAATGGCAGCGCGCGTCGATAAACAGCTTATCAGTCGAAACGCCCTTTTCGTGCAGGCCGTCGATTTCGCCCAGCACCGCCTTGGGGTTGACCACCACGCCCGGGCCGATCACATTCGTGCAATCCGGATACAGGATACCCGAAGGGATGAGCTGCAGCTTGTATTTCACGCCGTTTGCCACAACGGTATGACCGGCGTTGTTGCCGCCCTGGCTGCGGACGACCAGATCGGCCTTGCCCGCGAAGATATCAATGAACTTGCCCTTGCCTTCGTCGCCCCACTGAGCGCCGAGAATTACCTTACCTGGCATAGGATTTCCTTCCTTTCTGCTCTCGGACACGCTTTCAGCATGTCATACAGTGAAAGTATAGCATAGCACGCCGCTCTTTTCAATCCTGATTTGCGCCTTTTGACTTGTAAAAGGGCATACACCGTTGTAAAATATCCATGTACTTATCAAAGGAGACGGAAAGGACATGCATTATCTGGACAATGCGGCGACGACGGCAGTGCTGCCTGAAGCGGCTGAGGCTGCGATGCACGCGATGTGCACCTGCTTCGGCAACCCGTCAAGCCTGCATCAAATGGGAATAAACGCCTCTCACCTGCTGGAGGACAGCAGGAAAGCAGTGGCTTCCGCGCTTGGCTGCCTGCCGGAGGAGACCTGCTTTACCTCCTGCGGCACGGAGAGCACCAGCATCAGCCTGCGCGGGGTCGCGCACTTAAACCGCCATCAAAAGGGGCGCATCATCACGACCGAAATCGAGCACGCGGCAACGCTCAACACCTGTAAACAGCTCGCCGCCGAGGGGTTTGACGTTGTGTTCCTCGCGCCGGATGAGACCGGCCATATCACGCCCGCCGCGCTCGCAGACGCGCTGACCGAGGACACAGTGCTGCTGTCCTGCCAGCTGGTCAACAACGAAATCGGCACGGTGCAGCCTGTGGCCGAACTCGGCGCGCTGCTCCGCGCCAAAGCGCCGCGCGCGCTGTTCCACATCGACGCAGTGCAAGGGCTGGCGCGGGTCAAGCTCACGCCCAAAAAGTGGAACTGCGACCTGATGAGCGTGTCCGGTCACAAGATCGGCGCGCCCAAAGGCATTGGCGCGCTGTATGTCAAAAAAGGGCTGCGCCTCCCGCCCTTAATGTTCGGCGGCGGACAGGAAAAGGGGATGCGTCCGGGCACCGAGGCACTGCCGAATATCGCAGCCTTTGCCAAAGCGTGCGAAATCCGCATGGCGCACTTTGACGAGGATTTTGCGCACGTGCAAAGCCTTGCCGACTATCTGCATGCGCAGGTTACGGCGCAGCTGCCGGACGCAGCGTTCAACGGCGCGGGCGATATCCCGCATGTGGTCAACCTGTCGCTTCCCGGCTGTAAGAGCGAGGTCATGCTGCGTGTGCTGGAGAGCGACGAGGTCTATGTTTCAAGCGGCTCAGCCTGCTCCAAAGGCAAGCAAAGCGGCGTGCTCAAGGCGCTCGGCCTGCCCAAAACGCGCACGGACAGCGCGCTGCGCGTGTCCTTCTGTCCATCGAACACCAAGGAAGATGTGGACGCTTTTATCACAGCCGCGCAAAAGGGTCAGAAAATGTTCAAACGATAAATAAAGGAGAAACTATGAAAGAAGTATTGCTGCTCAAGTGCGGAGAGATCGTACTCAAAGGCCTTAACCGCAAAACCTTTGAAGATCGCCTGCTCAAAAATCTGTCCCGCCGTATGAAGCACGTCGCGGACTGCAACATCTCCATGCGCCAGTCGGTGGTCTATGTCGAAGTGCCCGAGGACGCGGATGCAGACGCGGTTATGGACTGCGCGCGCCATGTGTTCGGCTTTGCAACCATCTCTCGCGCGGCGGTCTGCCCAGAAAAGACGCTCGAAAGCGTCATCGACACCGCACAGAGCTACCTTGCGCCGCGCTTTGCGCAGGCGAAAACCTTCAAGGTCGAGACCAAGCGCGGCGACAAGAAGTTCCCGATGACCTCGACCGAGATCAGCCAGCACGTCGGCGGCGAGCTGGCCGACCGTTTTCCGGACGTGCGCCCCTACATGCATGGCCCCGACCTGACGGTGCACGTCGAAATCCGCGAACAGTACGCCTTTGTCCACGCAGGCCCCGAGCCGGGCGCGGGCGGCATGCCGATCGGCTCGAACGGCAGAGCCGCGCTCCTGCTTTCGGGCGGCATCGACAGCCCAGTTGCAGGCTGGATGATGGCCAAGCGCGGTCTGGAACTGGTTGGCGTACACTTTTTCAGCTACCCCTATACCTCGGAACGCGCCAAGGATAAGGTACTCGAGCTGGGCCGCAAGCTGACCGCATGGTGCGGCCGCATGAGCGTCATGGTCGTGCCGTTCACCAAAATCCAGGAGGAAATCCGCGAAAAGTGCCATGAAGAGCTGTTCACGCTCATCATGCGGCGCTTTATGATGCGCATTGCCGAAAAAATGGCAGTCGAATACGGCTGCGGCGCGCTCATCACCGGCGAGTCGCTCGGACAGGTCGCCAGCCAGACCATGCCCGCCATGGGCGTGACCGGCGCAGTGTGCGAGCTGCCGATTTTCCGCCCGTGCATCGGCATGGACAAGGAGGAAATCGTCACCATCGCCCGCAAGATCGACACCTTTGAAACCTCCATCCTGCCGTATGAGGACTGCTGCACGGTGTTCACCCCCAAGCACCCGAACACCAAGCCCAAGATGCCGAAAATCCTCGAAGCGGAGAGCCATCTGGATGTAGATGCGCTGGTCGAGGAAGCCGTTGCAGGTGTCGAAATCATTCACCTACCGTAAAGCAAGAAAGAAGGCATTATTTCCATGAACGCAGAACTGATTGCCGTCGGCACGGAGATCCTGCTGGGCGACATTGTCAACACAGATGCGCAGGTCATCTCGCAGGGTCTGAGCGAACTGGGCATCAACGTATTTTACCAGACCGTCGTCGGCGACAACCCGGCGCGCTTGCGCCATGTCATTGAGACCGCGCGCGACCGTGCGGATATCATCATCACAACCGGCGGCCTTGGCCCCACACTGGATGACCTGACCAAAGAGACGCTCGCGACCGTGTTCGGCCGCAAAATGGCGCTGCATCAGCCCTCGCTCGACCGCATCAAGGACTTTTTCCAGACCATCGGCCGCGAAATGACCCCGAACAATGAAAAGCAGGCGTGGCTGCCCGAGGGCTGCACGGTGTTCGTGAACGAATGGGGCACCGCGCCCGGCTGCGCGTTTGAGGCATACGGCAAGCACGTCATCATGCTGCCCGGCCCGCCGCGCGAGTGCGAGCCGATGTGGAAGCAGTGCGCCATGCCTTACCTTTATCCGTTTGCGGGCGGCTGCATCGTTTCGCGCAACGTCCGCGTATTCGGTCTGGGCGAGAGCAATATGGAGACCATCCTGCACGATATGATGGAAAGCAGCACCAACCCCACCATTGCGCCTTATGCCAAGACCTCGGAATGCTTTGCACGCGTGACCGCTAAGGCGGAAACCCCCGAGGAATGCGAAAAGCTGCTTGAGCCGGTCGTGGCGAAAATCTGCGACCTGCTGGGCGACGACGTGTACGGCGTCGACGTGGATTCGCTGGAGCAGGTCGTAGGTGACGGGCTGCGCGCACGCGGCATGACGCTTGCCGTGGCGGAAAGCTGCACGGGCGGTTTGCTGTCCAAGCGCATCACTGATGTACCCGGCTGCTCGGATTACTATCTCGGCGGCGTATGCTCGTACGCCAACGAGGTCAAAATGAATGTGCTGGGCGTGAAAAAGGAAACGCTCGACACGGTCGGCGCGGTATCTCCCGAGGTAGCTGAGCAGATGGCCGAGGGCGTGGCAAAGGCGCTCGGTGCGGATGTCGGCGTAGGCATCACGGGCGTCGCCGGCCCGGGCGGCGGCACGGAGGAAAAGCCCGTCGGTCTGGTATACATCAGCGTCTGGTGCAAGGGGCAGCACTACACCCGCAAGATGAAGTCCACCAATGGACGCGACCGCGTGCGCATGCAGGCGGCTTCCACCGCCCTCGACTTGATTCGCCGCAACATTTTTTGAACAAATAAATGCGGTTTTGTCTGTTTTCTCGACATTCCCAGTCATTCCCTGTGGAAACCAAACAAAATTCTCATCAAAAAAGTCCAGCAATTGTGTAAAATTGCTGGACTTTTGTTTCCCCTTGATGTATACTATATCTAACTAAAGTGAGAGGTATTCGCCTATAACAGGGCGAAATGTACAAAACAGTTGGAAAATTTTCGAAGATACGCTGTATTTTGGCATTCCGAGAACATAAGAAGTGCAAAAGGGAGAGATGCGATATGAAGAAAACACCCGCAGCGCCGGCCTGTGAAAAGCGCAGCCAGCTTTTCTATTCGGGCAGGGACTGCCGCGCCTTTGACTATATGGGCGCACATCCCTTTGAACAGGACGGCGAACCCGGCTACCTGTTCCGGGTCTACGCCCCCGAAGCGGAAAAGGTTTCTGTCATGGGCGAATTCAACGGCTGGAATCGCGACGTGGACTACATGATGCGCGACGAGCAGGGCATCTGGGAAAAATTCATTCCGCATGTTTCCGAATATGCAGCATATAAGTATAGTGTATGGGCCAAATCGGGCGATGTATTCGACAAGTCCGACCCGTACGGCTTCCACAGCGAAACCCGCCCCGGCAACGCCTCCAAGGTATATGACATCGAGGGCTACGAATGGAACGACGCTTCCTGGATGGACTGGCGCAAGGGTCATCTGCCCTATTCCAGCCCGGTTAATATCTACGAATGCCATCTCGGCTCGTGGAAGGTACATGAGGACGGCAACTTCTATTCCTACCGCCAGCTTGCGGACGAGCTGGTGCCCTACGTCAAGGAGATGGGCTATACCCACATCGAAGTCATGCCGCTGACCGAGTATCCGTTCGACGGCTCATGGGGCTATCAGGTCATCGGCTATTTTGCCGCGACCAGCCGCTATGGCACGCCCAAGGATCTGATGTACTTCATTGACAAAGCGCATCAGGCAGGCCTCGGCGTCATCATGGACTGGGTACCCGCGCACTTCCCCAAGGACGGCTGCGGTCTGGTCGAGTTTGATGGCTCGTACCTCTATGAATACGCCGATCCGCTCAAGATGGAGCACAAGGAATGGGGCACGCGCGTATTTGACTATGGCAAGACCTCGACCCGCAACCTGCTGTTCTCCTCGGCAATGTTCTGGATCGAGAAGTTCCACATGGACGGCCTGCGCGTAGACGCGGTCGCTTCCATGCTTTATCTGGACTACAACCGCCAGCACGAATGGCGGCCCAACATCCATGGCGGCCGCGAGAATCTCGAAGCGATCGACTTCCTGCGCCTGCTCAACGAGTTCATCCTGACCGACCATCCGGACGTCATGATGATCGCAGAGGAATCCACCGCATGGCCGATGGTGACCAAGCCCGGCTATGACGGCGGTCTGGGCTTCAACTTCAAGTGGAACATGGGCTGGATGAACGATATGCTGTGCTATTGCTCGGCCGACCCGTTCTTCCGCAAGGACATGCATGACAAAATCACCTTCTCGTTCATGTATGCATTCTCGGAAAATTACATCCTGCCGCTTTCGCATGACGAAGTCGTGCACGGCAAGTGCTCGCTGATCGGCAAGATGCCGCCTCCGTACGAAAACCAGTTCGGCGGCCTGCGCGCACTGTACGGCTACATGGCCGCACATCCGGGCAAAAAGATGCTGTTCATGGGCGGCGAGTTCGCCCAGTTCTCCGAGTGGGCATACCAGCGCGGACTGGACTGGATGCTGCTGGACTATCCGGCGCATAAGCAGATGCAGACCTATGTCAAGGCGCTCAACCATTTCTATCTGGAAACCCCGCAGCTGTGGGAGCAGGACACCGACTGGCGCGGATTCGAGTGGATCAGCCACGAGGATAACCGCAACAACATCATCGCTTTCCGCCGCATTGCCAAGGACGGCAGCGATCTTGTCGCCGTTGTCAACTTCTCTCCCGAAGTGCAGGAGAATTACCGTATCGGTGTCCCGCTCGCCGGCACATACGAAGAGGTGTTCACCTCGGACAAGACCGAGTTCGGCGGCAGCGGCATGACCAATGGCAAGGTCAAGACCGACAGCAAAAAGCCCATGCACGGGCAGGAGCAGTCCATCAGCATCCAGATCCCGCGCTTCGGCGTATTGTTCTTCAAGGGTAAGCCGCGCGCCAAGCGCCGCACCAAGGCTGAAATCGAAGCCGCGAAAAAGGCAGCCGCAGAGAAAGCCGCCAAGTCCGCCAAGGAATCGCGCACAGCCTCCAAGGCGGTTGCCAAAACCGGAACGCGCGCCGTAGCCAAGACGGGCTCCAAGGCCGTGGCGAAAACAGGGGGAAAAGCGGTCGCAAAGACCGGCACGAAAGCAGTCACCAAGACCGGAGAAAAGGCGGTGGTTCAGGCAAGCGATGCCGGCAAGCAGGATTCTTAAAAGGGGACGCGCCGAAACCGGCGTGAAATAATATGTAAACCGCAAAAAGGAGAGTTCATCAATGTATCGGAAAAAAGAATGCGTAGCCATGCTGCTCGCAGGCGGTCAGGGCAGCCGCCTCTATGTACTGACCAAAAAGGTCGCCAAGCCCGCGGTGCCGTTCGGCGGCAAGTACCGTATCATCGACTTCCCGCTTTCCAACTGCGTCAACTCCGGCATTGACACGGTCGGCGTACTGACCCAGTACGAGCCGCACGTGCTCAACGCTTACATCGGCTCCGGCCAGACCTGGGACCTCGACCGCCTGCGCGGCGGCGTATACGTCCTGCCGCCGTACCAGAAGGGCAAAACCTCCGAGTGGTACAAGGGCACGGCCAACGCCATTTACCAGAACATCCAGTTTATCGACGATTACGATCCCGAGTATGTTCTGATCCTGTCGGGCGACCACATCTACAAGATGAACTACAATAAGATGCTCCAGCAGCACAAGGAAACCGGCGCGGATGCAACCATCGCGGTGCTCGATGTGCCGCTCGCAGAAGCATCCCGTTTCGGTATCATGAACTGCAAGCCGGACGGCACGATCTACGAATTCGAGGAGAAGCCCAAGAATCCGAAGTCCACGCTGGCCTCCATGGGCATCTATATCTTCTCCTGGAAGAAGCTGCGCCAGTATCTGATCGACGACGAGGAGAACTCCAAGTCCTCCAACGACTTCGGCAAGGATATCATCCCCGCTATGCTCGGCAACGGCGAAAAGCTGGTTTCCTATCGTTTTGAAGGCTACTGGAAGGACGTCGGCACGATCGAAAGCCTGTGGGAAGCCAACATGGATCTGCTTTCCCCGAACTCCGGCCTGAACCTGTCGGACGACAGCTGGAAGATCTACGGCCGCACCACCGGTTCGCCCCCGCACTTCACTGCCAAGAACGCAACCGTCAAGCACACCCTGCTTTCCGAGGGCTGCGAGATCGCGGGCGATGTTTCCGAGTCCGTGCTGTTCTCGGATGTTAAGATCGCCAAGGGCGCAAAGGTGGAATACTCCATCCTGATGCCGGGCGCGGTCATCGAAGAGGGCGCTACCGTGCGTTACTCCATCATCGCAGAAAACGCCGTCATCGGCAAGGATGCGGTTGTCGGCGGTAGCCCGTCGGACGGCGACGTGGAGAAATGGGGCGTAGCCGTCGTTGCGGAAGGCGTGCGCATTGGCCGCGGCGCAACGCTGGCGGCGAAAGAAATGGCAGACGAAGACCTGCCGGACGTAAAGTAAGGGGGCAGAAATGATGAACAGTGTTTTAGGCATCATCATTGCATTTGATAACGACAACGATCTCCGTGAGATCACCGAGCACCGCACGGTTGGCGCGGTGCAGTGGGGCGGCCGCTACCGCATCATCGACTTCATGCTGTCGAACATGGTAAACAGCGGCATTTACCGCGTGGGTGTGCTGATGAAGGACAAGTATCAGTCCCTCATCGACCACATCGGCAACGCCAAGGACTGGGATCTGTCCCGCAAGAACTCGGGCGTGACCCTGCTGCCGCCGTATTCCTACTCGAAAAAGGCGTCTCCGCTGGTCACCGGCGAGTACCGCGGCAAGATCGACGCACTGGCCGGTGCGGTGGACTTCCTGCAGAAGAACAAGGCGGACTATGTTGTCGTTGCGGACGGCGACATTGTTGCCAACATCCCGCTTGACGATGTAATCGACCGCCATATCAAGTCGGGTGCCGACCTGACCATGGTCTGCACCAAGAAGCAGAAGGATTCGCCGTTTACCACCTATGTTGAGCTCAACCGCAAGAAGGAAGCAGTCGATATCCGTGTAGGCGATTCCAACGAGGGCAAGTGCAAGCACATCGCGCTAGGCGTATACGTCATGAGCCGCCAGTACCTCATCCATATGCTGTCTGACTGCGTCACGCACAATTGCATCCATTTTGAGCGTGAATTCCTGTCCCGCGCGCTGATCGACGGCACGGTGGCCGGTTACCTGTTCAACGAATATGCGATGAAGATCGAGGATACCTCGGATTACTTCCGCTCCAACATGGATATGCTGGACAAGGACGTGCGCTCGGAAGTGTTCCTGCGCACCCGCCCCATCCTGACCCGTATCAAGGACGAAGCCCCCGCCTACTACGGCGACAAGGCCGTGGTAGAGGACAGCCTGATCGCAGACGGCTGCCACATCGAAGGCACGGTAAAGAACTGCGTGCTGTTCCGCGATGTTGTGGTCGAAAAGGGCGCGGAAATCCGCGACTGCATCATCATGGAGGGCGGCCGCATCCTGTCGGATGCATCGCTGCGCCACGTCATCACCGACCGCAACGTTGTCATCCGCGACGGGCGTACCATGATGGGTCACGAGAACTACCCCATTACGATCGCTAAAAATGCAACCGTTTGAAAAAAATACGTTAAATTCGCTGCAAATAAGCGAAAAACACGGGCTGAAAGCATGAAATGTTCGTGGAAATTCCCTATTTTGCAGAGAGGAAGAATCTAGTATAATAAAGATACGCAGGTGCGGAAGCGGGGCCCTGTTTCCGCACCTCCTACTGGGGAGGCTCGGTTCTTATGAAAATCATGTATGTTACCAGTGAATGCGCCCCGTTCGTCAAAACCGGCGGTCTGGGCGACGTTGCCGGCTCACTGCCGAAAGCCCTTGCTGCAAAGGGACACGACGTGCGTGTATTCTGCCCGCTGTATTCCGCGATTGGGCAGGAGTGGCGTGAGAAGTTCTACTACTTAAAGAACGCCTATGTCCGCTTAGGCTGGCGCAACCAGTACTGCGGCATTTTCCGCTATGAAGCGGACGGCGTAACCTATTACTTTATCGACAATGAATATTATTTTGCGCGCGGCCAGGTCTACGGCGAGTATGACGATGCAGAACGCTTCGCCTACTATTCCAAGGCAGTGCTTGAAGTGTTGCCCGATCTGGACTGGAAGCCGGACGTGATCAACTGCAACGACTGGCAGACCGCGCTTGTGCCGGTGTATTACAACCTGATGTTCTCCTCCCGTCCGTTCTATGAGAACATCAAGACCGTATTCACCATCCACAATATCCAGTATCAGGGCCGCTACGGCCGCGAAATCCTCGAGTATGTGCTCGGCATTGACGATGCGCACTTCCGCTCGGGCTTCATGGCAATGGACGGCGATGTGAACCTGATGAAGGCTGCGATCGTGGCCTCCACCGCGGTCACCACGGTTTCGCCCACCTATGCAGGCGAAATCCAGACCGAATATTACGGCTACCGGCTGGATTCCGTGCTGCGCATGAACAGCTATAAGCTGCACGGCATCCTCAACGGCATTGATATGGATGCCTTCAACCCGGAAACCGACCCCAAGATTTTCAAGAACTATGGCCCGAACAACCCGGATGACAAAAAGACCAATAAGCTTGAGCTTTTGAAACTGTGCGGTATTGAGGGGGACGAAAATACGCCGGTTATCGGTATGGTCACCCGCTTTGTTGACCAGAAGGGCCTTGACCTGATCGAAGCCGTGCTGCACGACATCCTGTCGGACGACCTCCGCCTGATCGTGCTGGGCAAGGGCGACTGGCGGTACGAGCAGATGTTCCTCGAAGCCAAGCGCCGCTATCCGAACAACATTTCGGCATCCATCATGTTCTCGGGCGACCTGGCCAACCGCATCTATGCGGGCGCGGATATGTTCCTGATGCCTTCCAAGTTCGAACCGTGCGGTCTGGCGCAAATGATCGCACTGCGCTACGGCACCATCCCGATCGTGCGCGAAACCGGCGGCTTGAAGGACACCGTGCAGGCCTTCGTTGATTATGCAGGCACCGGCAACGGCTTCACCTTTGCCAGCTACAATGCGCATGACATGCTGCACGTCATTCGGGAAGCCTGCGGTGTATTCCGCTACAACAAGCCCGCTTGGAAGAAGCTCATGCTGCAAGGCATGCAGAGCGACTTTAGCTGGGGCAGCTCGGCAGATAAATATATCGAGGTTTATCATTCTGCCCTTGGTTGGTAAGACCTATTAAGCAAATTAGAGTGAGGAGACAAGAGAGACCATGTCAAAGAATCAGTACACAAAGACCGCTTTGAAGGAGGCTATTGCAGGCAAGCTGCAGCGCCACTTCGGCCGCGAGGTTGCAGACGCCTCAAAGGAACAGGTTTACGAGGCCTGCGCGCTCGTCGTGCGCGATGCGCTCACCGAGCATATGATTGAAACCCAGAACGAGGTTGAAAAATACGGAGAGCGACAGGTGCACTATTTGTGCATGGAATTTCTTGTGGGCCGCAGCCTGCGCAACAACGCCTACAATCTGGGCATTCTGCCCGCACTGACCGAAGCACTCAAAGATATGGGCTATGAAATGGCCGATATCTTCGAGGAAGAGGCCGATCCCGGTCTGGGCAACGGCGGTCTGGGCCGTCTGGCAGCCTGCTATATGGACGGCATGGCAACCATCGGCGTGCGCGGCACCGGCTACTCCATCCGTTACGAACACGGTATCTTCAAGCAGAAGATCGAGGACGGCCAGCAGGTCGAGCTGCCGGACTCCTGGCTCGCGTCTGGCGACGTTTGGCACATTCCCGCGATGGACGACACCCGCGAGGTCAAGATCGGCGGCACGGTCAACACCTATTTTAACGATCAGGGCAAGCTGATCGTCGAGTATCACGACTATACGCCGGTTCTGGCAGTTCCGTATGACATGCCGATCTCGGGCTATGACACCAACAACATCGCCTGCCTGCGCCTGTGGGAGGCCAAGAGCCCGATCGCGCTGGACATGAAGCTGTTCTCGTCGGGTGAATACCTCAAGGCGCTGGAGAAGCACGCGATGGCGGAAACCATTTCTATGGTGCTCTATCCAGAGGATAACCACCGCGAGGGCCAGTCCCTGCGCCTGAAGCAGCAGTACTTCCTCGTTTCTGCAACCCTGCAGGATATCTGCGCCAAGCACAAGGCCAAGTACGGCACGCTGGAAAACTTTGCGCACAAGCATGTGCTGCACATCAATGATACCCACCCGACGCTGGTCATCCCCGAACTCATGCGTATACTGATGGACGAAAACGACATGAGCTGGGAGAACGCTTGGAACATCACCAGCCAGTCGGTCGCTTACACCAACCACACGGTTATGCCCGAAGCACTTGAGTGCTGGCCGGTATCGCTGGTGCAGGAGCTGATGCCCCGCATCATGCAGATCATCTATGAAATCAACGAGCGCTTCTGTAAGGAGTTGTGGAACTACTTCCCGAACGACTTCCAGAAGATCTCCAAACTGGCCATCGTATCGGATAACACCGTCCGCATGGCACATCTGGCGATCGCAGGCTCGTTCTCGATCAACGGTGTTTCCGCGCTGCACTCCGAGATCCTCAAGGATCGCGTATTCAACGATTTCTACAAGATTTACTCCTCCAAGTTCTGCAACGTCACCAACGGCATTGCACACCGCCGCTGGCTGTGCGAGGCAAACCCGGAGCTGGCTGAGCTGATCGAAAGCAAAATCGGCAAAGGCTACCGCAAGCATCCGTCCGAGCTGCAGGTACTTGCTAACTACGGCAACGACAAGGCGCTGCTCCAGCGTCTGGGCGAGATCAAGCGCGACAACAAGCAGCGTCTGGCAAACTATATCAAGGAGCATAACGGCATCGAGATCAATATGGACTCGATCTTTGACGTACAGGTTAAGCGTCTGCATGAGTACAAGCGCCAGATGCTCAACATCCTGCACATCATTTCGCTGTACCACAAGCTGAAGGATAATCCGGGCATGGACTTCGTGCCGCGCACCTTCATCTTTGGCTCTAAGGCCGCACCGGGCTATGCGGTAGCGAAAAAGACCATCCGCCTGATCAACTCCATTGCAAACATGATCAACAACGACCCGGACATTGGCGACAAGCTCAAGGTCGTGTTCATTGAGGACTACAAGGTATCTCTGGCTGAGATGATTATGCCGGCGGCTGAGGTCTCTGAGCAGATCTCCATTGCGGGCAAGGAAGCATCCGGTACGGGCAACATGAAGTTTATGATGAACGGCGCGCTCACCATCGGCACGATGGACGGCGCAAACGTCGAGATCTGCGAAGCAGTCGGCCGCGAGAACATCTTCATCTTCGGTATGGAAACGCCCGAAGCTGAGGCTCTGGCAGCGTCCGGCAACTACGAGCCGATGCTGATTTACCAGAACGATCCGGTCATCAAGCGTGTGCTTGACCACATCATCAACGGCTTCGGCGACGGCGTGGACTACACCGATATTGCCAACCTGCTGCTGCACGGCGGCAACGGCGGCCCGGCTGACCGTTATATGAGCCTGAAGGACTTCTCCTCCTATGCAATTGCACAGGAGCGCGTCAGCGAGATGTACCGCCATGCAGAGAACTGGAACTATATGTCGCTGATGAACATTGCAAACTCCGGTCGCTTTGCGTCCGACCGCTCGGTTGCAGAGTATGCGCAGAACATCTGGCGCGTCAAGACCAACTTTGCATTCTAAAAGCTTCGTTTGAAAGCACGCTTTCAAACGAGAGAGGCTTTGCCGGGCAAACGCCCGGACAAAGCCAATCTTGTGATATTTGCGCGCCGCACGCGGCACACAAAATCATTTTCTTGTATAAAAAGGCAGGCACATGTCCTGCCTTTTTATGATTTTCGGGTAAAAATTACTCGAAAATCTATTATATGCGCGCCTGAGGGCGCAAAAAAGGACGCTTTCCAGCGTCCTTTTTTGATTTTGCGCATTTTAGCCCAGCAGTCCCAGATGCTCCAGCAGAATTTTGAGCCCCATCAGGATAAGCACCACTCCACCAAACAGTTCCGCCCGCGATTTATATTTTGCACCGAATACATGCCCGACCTTGACACCCACGCAGGACAGCACAAAGGTCGTCACGCCAATAAAGCAGACCGCAGGCACGATCTGCACCTGCAAAAAGGCGAACGTCACGCCGACCGCGAGTGCGTCGATGCTGGTCGCCACCGCAAGCGGCAGCATTGTGCCAAAGGAAAACGAATCGCTGAGGTTTTCTTCGTCCGTGTCGCGCGACTCGCGCACCATATTGCCACCGATCAGCGCCAGCAGCACGAACGCGATCCAGTGGTCGACGCTGGTGATCAGCGTCTGGAAGCGCACGCCCAGCAAAAAGCCTAAAAGCGGCATCAATGCCTGAAATCCGCCGAAATACGCGCCGGTGATGAGCGCATGGCGCGGCCGCAGCGTGCGGACGCTCAATCCCTTGCAGATGGAAACCGCAAAGGCATCCATCGACAGGCCGACCGCAATGATAAACAGCTCCAGTAAACCCATTTTCTTGTCCTCCTTGTCGTTAGCAGCGCCGAACGGGCATAAAAAAAGAGACTCATCCGCCGTAAAACAGATAAGTCTCGTCATTTCATGCAGAACCAGAGGAGCGTCCTCCCCAGTATGTTGGCCCTACCGCGCGGAATGGAACAAATCCGCGCCGACTACTCCCTTATTACCGCCTATGATATCATATGCGGCGGACAAAGTCAATATCACCCGGGAAACGGGTGCACAAGGTTCACCCGTGGCGCAGCCGTTCCTCCATATAGTCATGCGCGCGGTTTTCGATCTCATCGTCGAGCGGCGTTAGCGGCTCGACACGATCATACTTGCGCGTCAGTGCGGTTTGCAGGATGAAGTCGGCCAGCGCCGGGTTTTTCGGCAGCAGCGAGCCGTGCGAGTAGGTCGCAAACACGTTTTTGTAACGTGCGCCCTCGGTCTGGTCCTCACCGTTGTTGCCATAGCCCTTGAGCACCATACCCAGCGGAGCCACATCCTCACCCAGATAGGTCTTGCCCGAATGATTTTCAAAACCGACTACGATCGAGCCACCGCTTTCAGGTGTCGTGCGGTACATATAGTTGCCGATCATGCGCTCTTTTGCGCCAATCGTGTGGATATTAATTGCGCCGATGAAGTCTAGCTGGTTGCCGTCCCACGTTTTATAATACTGCCCCAGCATCTGATAGCCGCCGCAGATGGCAAGGAATACCTTGCCTTCCTCCACTGCCGTGCAAATATCACGCCCCTTGCCCGCAGCAAGGTCGCGCAGCAACACCTCCTGCTCGAAATCCTGTCCGCCGCCGATGAAGAAAATATCGTGCTTGTCAATGTCGATCGGCTGCCCGATCGAACACTCCTCGATGTTGACCTTGATGCCGCGCGCCTCCAGCCGCCGCTTCATCGTAATGATATTGCCCCGATCGCCATACAGGTTCAAAATGTCGGGGTACAGGTGACAGATATTCAGTTCCATAACTCCCCTCCCCCTTATTCGTAAAACGCTTTCACGTCGGTGTGCTTGGCGATCTCACCGCGCAGGTCAAACATCGCCGTGTAAGTCGGCATCAGGAACGCGGGCGTCTCGTCCGTGCCGACCTGTTCCAGCAGCGCATCATATTCGCGGATAACCTCGATGCGATCTGTCGTAAAGCCTGCGTATTTCAGGCGCAGCGCCATATCATCCGCGCGCACACCGGAAACCAGAATGCGCGTAAAGCGTGCTTCCTGTCCGGCGAGTGTCTCAAAATCCACGTCCCAGATCCAGCTGATATCCGTACCGTCCGCAAAGCGGTCATTGAGCAAAAACGCCAGCTTACAGGTGCCCTTATCGTGCGCAATCAGGTTGATGACTTGATTGAAGCCCGCCGGATTTTTGACCAGCATCATGCGTGCCTGCGCCTTGCCCAGCGTAAACTGCTCGGCACGGCCAAAGCCGCACTCAAACTGACCGAGCGCACTGACCGCAGTTTCTTCATTGATGCCGACAACATGCGACACCGCCGCGGCTGCCGCCGCGTTATAGATGTTATATCCGCCCGGCAGATTGACGTGTACCTCATGCATACGCCCGCAGATGGACAGTTCAATATCGGACGAATCCGCACCCGCGGCGAGGATTTTTGTCACCGCCACATCAGGCTCGTGCCGATGATAACCGCATTTAGGGCAACGGAAGCCGCCCAGATGTCCATAAGTGATATAGTCGTACTGGTATTCAGTCTTGCAGTGGATGCAATAGGGCGCATCGGACAGCTCATGCGCCGCGTTCTCATAGATCGGAACGTTCACGCCAAACCACAGCACCTTGTTCGGGACTTTCTCCGCCAGCGAAGCGGTGAGCGAGCAGTCCGCATTGAGGCAAAGCGTCGCGTCCGGCACATGGGTGATGCCCTCGCGGATCGCGTTTAGGGTGTGCGTGATCTCGCCATAGCGATCGAGCTGGTCGCGGAAGATGTTATTCACCACCAAGCACTCAACCGGCAGGAATTCACTCGTTTTGCGGAACGCGGCCTCGTCGCACTCAATCAGCGCGTGCGTATACGGACATTTGCCGGAAAGCGTGCAATGCTGCGCGAACACGGCGATGATACCGGTCAGCAGGTTTGCACCCGATTTGTTGGAAAAGTATTTCAGTCCCGCATCGGCAAATGCCTGCTCAATCATGCGCGAGGTGGTGGTTTTGCCGTTGGTGCCGGTTACGACCGTGACCTTGACCCCGCGCGACAGCTCCCCCAGAATATTTTTGTCGATCTTGAGCGCCAGCTTGCCGGGCAGGTTGGTGCCGCCGCGGCCGAGACGGCGCAGCATCGCGCCCGAGGCCTTGCACACCGCAACGGCCAGCCGGGTTTTCAGCTTCATACAATAACCCCTCTATCTGTCAATTTCATATATAATGAAGTATACCGCATTTTTCCGTGCAGTACAAGCATGGAAATGCGTTCGCAGCGACAGATTAGACAAATTGTGCGGCAGAATTTCGTCACCTTGTTGAAAAAATGTTTCGCAACACAAAATGCACAAAAAATGGCATATTTTTTTGTGAAAACCTACTGGGACGCACTGGAAAATTCACAAATTCGCGCAAAAGCACTTGCATTGACAAACAGATATTGTATAATTTAGATAGTGGCTTTAGCCAAATATCAGGATGAGGTGAATTCCAATGGATTATATGTCTGAATACAAGCGCTGGCTGGATAGCGAAGCGCTTTCTGAGGATGAGCGCGCCGAGCTGCACGCCGTCGAAAACAACAACGAAGAGATCGAAAGCCGCTTTTTTGCGCCCTTGTCGTTTGGCACGGCTGGTCTGCGCGGCGTGTTGGGTGTAGGTCTCAACCGCATGAACCGCTTTACGGTCGGTCAAGCGGCGCAGGGCCTTGCCAACCTGATCGTTTCCAACGGACAGGCCGCGATGGATCGCGGCGTTGCCATCGCATATGACAGCCGCCATTTCTCGCCCGAGTTTGCCAAGCAGTCCGCCTGCATCCTTGCGGCGAACGGCATCAAGGCACTGCTATTTGATGAGCTGCGCCCGACGCCCGAGCTGTCCTTCGCAGTGCGCCACTATGGCTGCATCGCGGGCATCAACATCACCGCGTCCCACAACCCGAAGGAGTACAACGGCTATAAGGTATACTGGGAGGACGGCGCGCAGCTGCCGCCCGCTGAAGCCGACGTAGTTGCCAAGGAAATGGCTGCGACCGATATCTTTGCCGACGTCAAGACCGCGGACTATGACAAGGCGGTTGCGGATGGAATGATCCGCATTCTGAGCAAGGAAACCGACGAAGCATACCTCGGTGAGGTCATCAAGGTTGCCGTCAATCCGGACTGCGTAAAGCAGGTTGCGGATGAGTTCAAGCTGGTTTATACCCCGTTCCATGGCGCGGGCTATCGTCTGGTGCCCGAGATCCTGCGCCGTCTGGGCTACAAGCACATCATCTGTGAGCCGGAGCAGATGAAGATCGACGGCGATTTCCCGACCGTCAAGAACCCGAATCCGGAATACAAGGAAGGCTTCAACCTCGCCATCGAACTGGCCAAGCAGAACGACGTTGATCTCATCATCGGCACCGATCCGGACGCCGACCGCACGGGCATCGTCCTCAAGGACAAGACCGGCGAGTATGTCACCCTGTCGGGCAACCAGGTAGGCGTATTGCTGACCGATTACATCATCACCGCCAAGAAACTGACGAACACCATGCCGGCGCATCCGGCCGTGCTAAAGTCCATCGTGACCACCGAAATGGCACGCGCAGCCGCCAACAAGAACGGCGTGGACTGCTTTGAAACCTTCACCGGCTTTAAGTTCCTCGCCGAGAAGATCAAGCAGTTCGAGGCGACCGGCTCGCATGAGTATATCTTCGCTTTTGAGGAGTCTTATGGCTACCTGTGCGGCGACTATGCGCGCGATAAGGACGCGGTCACCGCTTCCATGCTGATCGCAGAAATGGCAGCTTACTACCGTACGCAGGGCAAGACCCTATATGACGCGATGGAGGAAATGTACGAGAAGTACGGCTTCTATTGCGAGCAGACCATCTCGATCACCATGCCCGGCGTATCCGGCCTCACGCGCATGAAGGAGCTGATGGCCGAGCTGCGTGAAAAGCCGCTGACCACCGTCGGTGCGTACAAGATTGATTACACCCGCGACTATCAGCCCGGCACGCGCACCTGCATGGCGGACGGCAAGGTCGAGGAAATCGAGCTGAAGGGTCAGAACGTGATGTACTACGAGCTGGAGGGCGGCACGACCTTTATCATCCGTCCGTCCGGCACTGAGCCTAAGGTCAAGGTTTACATCATGGCCAAGGGCGACAGCAAGGCTGACGCCGCCGCCAAGGTGGACGCGCTGGCCGCTGCTGCCAAGGAAATCGTCAAGTAAACAGATAAGCCACAAAACAAGGGCGTGCGCCGGTTTCCGACGCACGCTTTTGTGGTCTTTTGGGACAGGGAAACGGGGGATCACGATGAAGAACGGCATCAAACGTCTGCTGATCGGCGTGCTGATTGCTGTGATCGTTACCAGTGCAACGGCGGCGTATCAGGCAAGTGTACAACCGGTAGACAGCACACAGATTGCAACGCTCGACGACCTGCGCGCTGCGCTGCCACGGAACACGCGATATTACCAACAGACCTTACGGCTCAATCAAGTCGTGCTGCGCGAAATGACCGGCGACGCGTTGCCGGGAGACGACGGCAAGGACTGGTCGGAAACGGTTTCGTATGAAGCGTATGACCCGGCGGGGCGCGTGATTGCGACTTTTTCCGATGTAGGCGGCAGACCCATGCTCAGCCTGCGAGAATATGACGGCGCGGGCAACTGCGTGCGCGGCGCTATGTATCTTGACGGCACGCTGTCGACCGAGACAACCACGGTTTTTGACGAAGAGGGACGCGAAATCAGCTCGGAGACCCGCAACGGGGACGAAATCAGCACCAGAAGCGAGCGAACCTATGAGCCGCAGCCGGACGGCACAACGCATGCGGTCATGACGGCATACGATGAGGATGGCGCGGTCATGGAGCAGGATACCCACATTCTGGACGACAAAAACCGTGTGATCCACAGCAAAATTGTATTTGGCGACTATTCGGCTGTCGTGGAGTATGCCTACGACGACCAAGGCCGGCTTATCCACAGCGTTTTGGACAACAGCTACGGTGACAAGCGCAACACCACCTTCCAGTATACCGACAGCGCGGACGGCTCAGCCTGCACTTACGAGCAATACGAAAATGGCGTGCTGGAAAACCGCATCGAGCAGCAGTTCGACGAAAACGGAGTATGTATCTATCAGCAGGAGTACACCGCCGACGGCGTACTGGCTTCGAAAACCATCCGAGAGCCGCTTAAATAAACAGAAACGCCCGCAAAAGCGGGCGTTTTTTCTGTTTGCTTACTTTTCTCTGCGCCACGTTGCCGGGGTGAACAGCAGCAGCATCGGAAATACTTCCAAACGGCCAGCAAGCATATCAAACATCAGGACGATTTTGCTCAGCGGCGTAAAAAAGCCAAAGTTTGCCGTCGGGCCGACCAGCTCAAGGCCAGGGCCGACGTTGTTGAGCGTGGTTGCGACTGCGGTGAAGCTGGTTACCATATCCTCGCAGGTCAGGCTGACCAGCAGTATGGAAACGACAAAAATCAGCAGGTAGGCGATCAGGAATACGTTGACCGAACGCATGACCTCATGCTGCACACGGCGGCCGTCCATCTTGTTGACGCGCACTGCACGCGGGTGGATGAGGTACTGCATCTCCTTTTTAATGCTTTTGAACATCAGCACGATGCGGGAGCACTTGATGCCGCCGCCGGTCGAACCCGCGCATGCGCCGATGAACATCAGCAGCACAAGCAGAGATTTGCTGAACGCGGGCCACTGGTTGAAATCGACCGTGGCAAAGCCGGTGGTGGTGATGATGGAGGCGACCTGAAACAGCGCGTGGTGAAAGCTCTCAAAAAAGCTGCCGAACATATCGCGCACGTTAAAGGCGATGAGCAGCGCAAAACCGAGAATGACCCCCAGATACAGCCGAATCTCTTCAATGCGCAGCGCATCGCGGAAACGGCGGGAGAGCACCAGATAATAGGCGCTGAAGTTGACGCCGAACAAAATCATAAAGACAGAGATCACACCCTGCAGGTAATAGCTGTCGTAGTGCGCGATCGAGTTGTTCCAGATGCCGAAGCCGCCCGTGCCTGCGGTCGCCATCGCGGTGCAGACCGCGTCGAAGAACGCCATGCCGCCCAGAAGCAGCAGAATGATTTGCAGCACGGTCATACCAAAGTAGATGGCGTACAGGATGAACGCGGTGTCGCGCATGTGCGGCGACATTTTGGAGACCGAAGGCCCGGGGCTTTCCGCGCGCATCAGATGGATCGTCTGTCCGCCGGCAAGCGGCAGCACGATCAGCATGAACACCAAAACACCCATGCCGCCGACCCAGTGGGTCAGGCTGCGCCACAAAAGCGAAGCATGCGACAAGGCTTCGACGTCACTCAAAATAGTGGCGCCCGTGGTCGTAAAGCCTGAAATGGTCTCAAACAGCGCGTCCACCACGGACGGGATCTCGCCGCTGAACAGGAACGGCAGCGCACCGGTCAGCGCCAACACAATCCAGCACAGTGCAACGGTAACAAACCCCTCGCGCGCATAAAAGCGGGAGTTTGTCGGTTTTTTGTGACAGCACAGCGCAGATATCGCCATACAGATCGCCGCCGCGCCCAAATAGGCCAGCACAACGTGTTCCCGGTACAATATCGCGGTCAGCGTAGGCAGCAGCAGGAACAACGATTCTACGCCCAGCATCCAACCGATCAGGTAGCGTACCATTGCTAAATTCATGGTGCGGCCTCCTCCGTGCGTTCGGCATGGAAGATATCCTGCAAATCGTTCATCCCACGACGGGTGGAAACCACGATCACCGTATCGCCTTCACGCAGCACATCATGGCCACGCGGAATAATGCGCCGGCCCTTGCGGTTGATGCAGCACAGCAGCACATCCGGCCGGATGGGCATATCCTGCAGCGGCACTCCGGTCAGATCATGCGCCGCTACGCGGAATTCGAGCGCTTCCGCACCGCCGCCCAGCTGGTGCAGCGTTTCCACATTCGAGCCCATCGAGTTCTGCATCGCGCGCGTATACTGGCCAATCAGTTCGGCAGTCGTCTGCTTGGGTCGGATGACCGTACCGATGGGCAGGCTTGTGATGACCTCCTCAAAGTTTACACGGTTAACCTTGGTGAACAGCTTGGCCTTCGAGTGACGCCCCGCATGCAGCGCAAGCAAGATGTTCTCCTCATCCATGCCGGTCAGCGCGCAGAACGCTTCACAGTTTGCAAGCCCCTCTTCCTCCAGCAGGTCGCGGTCAGTGCCGTCGCCATGGATAATGGTCGCGCCGGGCAGCATCTCGCTGAGCGCCTCGCAGCGTTCAAACCGGTTTTCGATGATCTTGACCGAAATACCGGCATCCAGCAGCATTTTCGCAAGGAAATAAGAGATTTTGCCGCCGCCGATCAACATTGCCGAACGAATATGATCGTTCGGTACGCCAATTTGGCGGAAAAACTCTCCCTGTTCGCTTGGCGGAACAATCACGGTGATATCGTCATCCGCTTGCAGCATAAAATCGCCCTTTGGAATAAAGGTCTGCCCCTGCCGACGCACCATGCAGAGCAGCGCATTGGTGCGCAGCAACGGGTTGACCTCACAAACCGCCATGCCGTTCAAACGAGAGCCCTCGGGGATACGGATATCGAGCAATTCGATGCGCCCCTTGGCAAAGGTGCTCACACCGATGGCCGACGGGAAGCGGATCAAGCGTGAAACCACACGCGCGGTGGACATTTCCGGATTGATGACCATGGACAAGCCGAGTTCATCCCGGATAAATCCGATCTCGGACACATACTCCGGGTCACGCACACGCGCGATGGTGTGACAGCCTGCCGCCTTGCTGGCAATCAGGCAGGAGAGCAGATTGATCTCGTCGTGCGTGGTGACCGCGATCAGCAGGTCGGTTTCCCGCACGCCCGCCTCCTCCAAAACGTGATAGCTCGTGCCGCTGCCGGTCACCGAGGTCAAATCCAACATATTGGTTAGCTCAGTGAGCCGACGTTCGGACAAGTCGATCAGGATCAAATCGTGCCCTTCCGCAGAAAGCTGCTCCGCCAGCGCCGAACCGACCTTGCCGCAGCCTACAATAATGATGCGCATAGTGCGCCTCCGATCTCTTTTTTTACAGGGTACATGATATATAGCGATTATAGCGGGTTAACAGCGAAAAAGCAATATCCTTGCAAGCCGAAAACCAATCTTTGCATTTTTTTAGCGTCCCTATTCGCGCATCGTTGACCACTGCGCCGCATAATGGTATACTTGTTTCAAAATACGGAAAGCAAACAGGAGGCGGCAAGCATGGCACGAGTACTCGAGGTATGTGTCGATTCGGTGGAGTCGGCAGAGCAGGCGGCACGCGGCGGCGCGATGCGGCTGGAACTGTGCGCCGATCTGATTGTCGGCGGTACCTCGCCGGACGAAGATTTGTTCTGCATGGTGCGCGAACGGGTGGGGCTTCCCATCCGAGTGCTGCTGCGTCCGCGCTTCGGTGATTTCCTCTACTCCGACGAGGAGTATGAGCTGCTGCGGCGGCAGGTGCGCCGATTCCGCGCGCTCGGTGCAGACGGTGTGGTCATCGGTATCCTTCGTCCGGACGGCACGCTGGACGAAACGCGCATGGCCGGTCTGATCGAACTGGCAGGCGGCATGGGTGTGACGCTGCACCGTGCGTTCGACGTATGCCGCGACCCCTTTGCGGCACTCGAGACGGCACGCAAGCTAGGCGTGGACACCATACTGACCTCAGGCCAGCAGGCGAGCTGCGTCGAGGGGGCGGCGCTGCTGCACGAGCTGGTCAAAGCCGCGGACGGACGGCCGCAAATTCTGATCGGCGCCGGTGTGAACGCACAGGTCATTCGCACGCTGCAGCCGCAGACCGGCGCGGATGCATTCCATCTGTCCGCCAAGCGCACACTGGGCAGCGGCATGGTATTCCGCCGCGCGGGCGTACCAATGGGGCTGCCCGGCATCAGCGAATTTTCACTCTGGCGGTGC
This sequence comes from uncultured Agathobaculum sp., assembly GCF_963927765.1. NCBI lineage: Bacteria > Bacillati > Bacillota > Clostridia > Eubacteriales > Butyricicoccaceae > Agathobaculum > uncultured Agathobaculum sp. The sequence goes on from NZ_CAWVCU010000053.1 coordinate 51,476, forward strand.
GACGCAGACGCGGTGCGCGAAGCGCGTGACGCGCTCGACGCACTTTGCGGCGAAACAGGAGGAAAAGCATGCAGATTCAAAAAGTGCTGAACAACAATGTGGTGATCGCGCTGGACGAAAACGGCGAGGAAACCGTGCTGATGGGTCGCGGACTGGGATTTGGCCGCCGTACCGGCGACGATGCCCCCGCCGACCTGATCCAGAAGCGGTTCACATTGCATGCGGAGCAGCTGTCCGACCGTTTCCAGCAGCTGCTGACCAGCATTCCCCTGCCGCATTTTCTGCTCAGCGAGCGCATCATCGACCGCGCTAAGCGCACGCTCAGCGCGACATTGTCCGACAGCATTTATGTTACCCTGCCCGATCATATTTCAGCTGCGATTGAGCGGCATAAGCAGGGCATTGAGCTGTCCAATCCCCTTTTGTGGGACATTCGACAGTTTTACCCGGAGGAATACCGCGCGGGCTGTGCCGCCGTCGATCTCATCCGGGAGGAAACGAACATCGCCTTTCCCGAGGACGAAGCAGCCTTTATCGCGATGCACTTTGTCAATGCGGAAGGCGGCGGAGAGCTGCCCGAGGTCTACGACATGACCTGCCTGATGCAGCGGGTGTTCGCGCTGGTTCGGGCACATTGCGGCATAGAGCCCGACCGGGATGCGGTCGATTTTTACCGTTTCGTGACCCACCTGAAGTTTTTGGCACGCCGCATTGCTGCCCGGCAGAGTTACGGCGACAGCGATGCCGACCTGCTGCCTCCGGTGCAAGTGAAATATCCCGCCGCGTTTGCCTGCGCGCAAGCGGTCTGCCGCTCGATTCTGGAAGAATACGGCTTTGACGCCGGTAAAAATGAACTGCTGTATCTGACGCTGCACATCGCACGCGTCACTGGCGCATGAGGCATCTCAGCAAAATAATACGGCCACCCCTTTCGGGGGTGGCCGTTTGCTTATCACATGCTGCTTATGCGCGGCTCCACTGAGTGCCCTGACGGGTGTCCTTGATGGTTACGCCCATCGCAGCCAGCTCATCACGGATGCGGTCTGCTTCCGCGAAGTTCTTTTCCTTCTTTGCCGCCGCACGCTGTGCAATCAGCGCTTCGATCTTGTCTGCGTCCGGATCGACGGCATCGTCGCGCTTCTGCACCAGATTCAAAACGCCGGTCAGCTCCATAAACAGATCGTGCGCTGCGGTCAGGAACGCCTTGCTTGCGTCCTGATGCGCGCCCATATAGGCGTTGATCTCGCGCGTCAGCTCAAAGATGGCGGAAAGCGCGTCCGCGGTGTTCAGATCGTCGTCCATCGCGTCGATGAACTTCTGCTTGTATGCTGCGAGCGCTTCCATCTTCGCCGTCTCTTCCGCGGTCATCGTGTCTCCCTCAGCCTTTTCGATGCGGAACTCCATGTTGTTCCGCGCTTCGTACAGGCGTGCCAGCGACGCCTTGTTCATCTCCAGCGACTCGGCCGAGTAGTTGAGCGGCGTGCGGTAGTGCGCGGACAGCATAAACATGCGGATGGTCTCATAGCCGAACTGCTTTGCCGCGTCGCGCACCATAAAGAAATTGCCCTTGGATTTGGACATTTTCTCATTGTCAATCGTCAAAAAACCGTTGTGCAGCCAGTAATGCGCAAAGGCGCAGCCGTTGGCGCACTCAGACTGGGCGATCTCGTTCTCATGGTGCGGGAAAATCAGGTCAAGGCCGCCGGAGTGGATGTCGATGGTGGGGCCGAGGTACTTGTTGACCATCGCAGAGCACTCGATATGCCAACCCGGACGGCCCTTGCTGCCCCACGGCGTATCCCACGCAGGCTCGCCCGGCTTTGCTGCCTTCCAAACCGCAAAGTCCATCGGGTCTTCCTTGGTCTCGCCCACGCTGATGCGCGCGCCCGCCTGCAATTCCTCCATCGGCTGATGGCACAGCTTGCCGTAATCCGGATCGGATTTGGTGCGGAAATACACATCGCCGTTCTCGGCGAGGTAGGCGTGGCCGTTGTCGAGCAGCTTCTGCACGATGTCGATGATCGCGTCCATCGTCTCGGTCGCGCGGGGATGCACGGTCGCCTTTCCGACACCGAGCCCCTCCGCGTCCACATAGTATTCCTTAATATAACGCTCCGCGATGACGTTGAAATCCACGCCCTCTTCGTTGGCCTTGTTAATCACCTTGTCGTCGATATCGGTGAAGTTCTGCACAAACTGCACCTTGTAGCCGCGGTATTCAAAGTAGCGGCGCAGCAGATCGAACACAATGAACGGGCGTGCGTTGCCGACGTGGAAATAGTTATACACGGTCGGGCCGCAGGAATACATTTTGACCTCGCCCGGCGTGATCGGGACGAACTCCTCCTTCTGACGGGTCAGGGTGTTGAACAGTTTCATATCATTCTCTCCTTTATCGGGATGATTTTACAAAAAATACAGCCGCCTCTTTTTGTCAAAGAGGCGGCGTTGACGTCGCGGTTCCACTCCTGTTTCTCACTTGGGTGCGCGGTAACGGGCGCGTCCCGCGGGGCGTTTGACCCCGATGCTCGGCAGGCGCACTTCGCCGCCCCACGCGCAAAGCCCTTTCAGCCAAGGGGCTTCTCTCTTTTGCGCGCTTCAAAAACGGTTACTTTTCCCGCGTCTTTGCATACGTTTCCTATATACATTGCCAGTATAGCAACAATCCGTGTAAAAGTCAAGCAAATGCCCGAATGGTCTGTTATCTTGTCCTGCGCCGCAGACGATATGAATAATGTATGCCATAATTTGCCCAATTATTACAGAAGGAAGGAAGAGAGTTCATGACGATTGGAGGATTCCAAAGCAACTGGTTCAATGTTACGGAACATACGATGGAAAACGGCAAAAAGCTGCCGATGGCGACGCTCAAGGATGAGTATAAGGACGAGTTTGCGGCGCTCGCGCAGAACAAACTCGAGCAGATGGCCGGGCGCGAGCCGTCCAAGGGGCTGGATGCGCTGACCGAGGAGCAGCTTAAGGCGCTGGCGGAGAAATACGACCCGGAGGAAATGACCCACGAGGAATATCAGGATTTTCTGAATGAACTGGTCGGCATGGGCGCGCTGACCGAGACCGACCGCCTGCTGGCGGGCGGCACCGGCCCGAACGGTCTGATCCCGGTCATTCCGGGCGCGTCGGCGTCCGTGTGCGACGCGTCGATGGACGGCATGGGATCGTCCTTTACGTATGACTTCCCGATGGGTGAGGATGCGATCGACGTGACCGAATGGGTCAAGTACCGTGCCTCCTTCGATACCATTCATTACTTCGGCGACAAGCAGTACGACCTCGGCGAAGACGAGGCCAACCGCACGGTGGCGGCCATCCTGCAAAAGATGCAGGGCATTATCTGACCAGAATAGCGGGAAACACCCGATGGATTCGCTCCATCGGGTGTTTTTTTGCGTTATGCGGTCTG
>NZ_CAWVCU010000054.1:0-7092 GCF_963927765.1 uncultured Agathobaculum sp.
ATCAAGAAGGTCATCGAAGAGCTGACCGCGAACAAGGATACCATTCTGTTTGTCGATGAGATGCACATGCTGATGGGCGCGGGCGCTGCCGAGGGCGCGGCCGACGCTGCGAACATTTTGAAGCCTGCTCTGTCCCGCGGCGAGGTGCAGGTCATCGGCGCGACCACGCTCGACGAATACCGCAAGAACATCGAGAAGGACGCCGCGCTTGAGCGTCGCTTCCAGCCTGTGCAGATCGAGGAGCCGAGCCCGGAAGACGCGGTCGAGATCCTGAAGGGTCTGCGCGACCGCTACGAGGCACATCACCGCATCAAGATCCCGGACGAGGCCATCGAGGCTGCTGTCAAGCTGTCCGTGCGCTATGTGACCGGTCGTTTCCTGCCGGATAAGGCGATCGACGTGATCGACGAGGCATGCTCGCGCGTCCGTCTGTCCACACTGACCGCGCCGCCGGATCTGAAGCAGCTCGAGGACGAGATCGCCGCCATTGCCGCGCGCAAGGAGGAGGCCGTCAAGGGGCAGGACTACGAGAACGCCGCCAAGCTGCGCGACGAGGAAAAGGCAAAGCGCGACGCACTGGAAGCGCGCAAGAAGGAATGGTCGGATGAGCAGACCAAGACCCACGGCGCGGTATCGCCTGACGACATCGCGGCAGTGATCGCGGGCTGGACGGGCATCCCGGTCGCCCAGATGACCGAGGACGAGGGCCAGCGCCTGCTGCACCTCGAGGATACGCTGCACCAGCGTGTGATCGGCCAGAGCGCCGCAGTGACCGCGGTCGCCAAGGCGATCCGCCGCGGCCGTGTCGGCCTGCGCGACCCCAAGCGCCCGATCGGTTCGTTCCTGTTCCTCGGCCCGACCGGCGTCGGCAAGACCGAGCTTTCCAAGGCACTGGCCGAAGCCATGTTCGGCGACGAGAGCGCGATGATCCGCATCGATATGTCCGAATACATGGAAAAGCACGCTGTATCCCGCATGATCGGCTCGCCTCCGGGCTATGTCGGCTATGATGAGGGCGGCCAGCTGTCCGAAAAGGTGCGCCGTCACCCGTATTCGGTCGTGCTGTTCGACGAGATCGAGAAGGCACACCCGGATGTGTTCAACATCCTGCTGCAAATCCTTGAGGATGGCGTGCTGACCGATGGTCAGGGCCGTCACGTGGACTTCCGCAATACCATTATCATCATGACCTCCAACATCGGCGCGCAGAAGATCACGGGCAACGCCCGCAAGTCGCTCGGCTTCACGGCTGAGGGCGGCGAGAGCGCTGCGCGCACCTTCGAGCAGATCAAGGAGGACGTGCTGGCGGAACTCAAGACCGCAGTACGTCCGGAGTTCCTCAACCGTATCGACGATATTATCGTCTTTGACCGTCTGAATGAGGACGAGATTGCCCAGATCGCGGACGGCATGCTGCGCAAGGTAGCCGACCGTATGCAGGAAATGGGTATCACCATGGACTGGACGGACGCGGCGAAGAAGCATCTTGCCAAGGCGGGCTTCGACCCGATCTACGGCGCGCGTCCGCTGCGCCGCGCCGTGACGAACGAGGTCGAGGACCTCGTAGCCGAGCAGTCGCTGGAAGGCAAGGTCAAGGCCGGCGATAAGGTAACACTGGACGCGGAAGGCGACAAGCTGACGCTGCGTCCGGCAGGCACTGCCGCATCCGCTGAAGACAGCGCGTCCGAAACGGGCAGCGCGGAGTAATCCACAGACCACATCTTCCCATGTCATCCGCCCCCGGTGCGTCAAAGCACCGGGGGCGCTTTTGCGCGTATGGGGCGGGGGAAAGGGACGTGTCCTGCAAGGGATTACCACACATGGCAGGGGCTGTTAAAAATGTATAAAGAAATGTGAGGAAATTCGTGCTAAATCACAAAATGTTTCCCAAAAAGAGAACCAAATACCGGGGAATTGAACATTGAAAAACCGCGAAAACGGGGAGTATAATAGGTCGGTAAAAAAACATGGAAATGCGCAGGCCCTGCGGGGCAGCTGCGCGGGAAAGGGGTAAAGAATAATGAACACCATGCAAATCCTTTCCGTCGTGGTCTTTTTGCTGGTCATGGTCGCGATCGTCTCGGAGAAAATCCACCGCACGGTGGCGGCGGTCGCGGGCGGGGTCGTGCTGGTCTGTCTGCATGTGCTGACGGTGGACGATGCGGTCGGATACATCGACTTCAACACGATCGGCGTACTGATCGGTATGATGCTGTTCGTCGCGGTTGTGCGTAACTCGGGCCTGTTCGAGTACGTCGCAATCAAGGCGGCCAAGATCGCGAAAGGTAACCCGTGGAAGATCATGCTGCTGTTCACCATCCTGACCGCGGTGCTCTCGGCGTTCCTGGATAACGTGACGACCGTGCTGCTGGTGGGCCCGATGGCGATCGCGATCACCGGCATTCTGGGCATTGACCCGGTGCCCTTCCTGCTGGCGCAGATCCTCGCCTCCAACATCGGCGGTACGGCGACCCTGATCGGCGACCCGCCGAATATCATGATCGGTTCGCAGGCGGGCCTGAGCTTCATGGACTTCGTGGGCAATACCGGCATCGCAGTGGTGTTTATCATGGCAGCGCTGTGCGTGTGCTTCTATTTCATGTTCGGCAAAAAGCTCATCGTCGAGCCGGAAAAGATGGCCGCTGTCATGCAGCTGGATGAAAACAAGTCGATCAAGGACCACGCGCTGCTGGTCAAGAGCGTTGTGATGATCGTTGTGGTCGTGTTCGGCTTTGTGTTCCACAGCTCGCTCGGCGTGGATTCTTGCATTATCGCGCTGGGCAGTGCTACAATAATGTTGCTGATCGGCAAGCAGGACACCGAAGAGATCGTGCTCGGCGTCGAGTGGTCGACCATTCTGTTCTTCACCGGCCTGTTCGTCGTGGTCGGCGGCATGCAGCAGACCGGCATCATCACCATGCTGGGCAACGCGCTGGTCGAGGTGACCGGCGGGAACGCCATGCTGCTCATGCTGCTCATCCTGTGGGGCTCGGCGATGTTCTCGTCCGTACTCGACAACATTCCGTTTGTCGCCACCATGATCCCGCTGATCCTTGCGATGCAGGCGGACGGCATGGATGTCACCGCGCTGTGGTGGGCGCTGTCCCTGGGCGCGTGCCTGGGCGGCAACGGCACGCTGATCGGCGCTTCGGCCAACGTCGTGCTGTCCGGCATTTCGGCAAAGCACGGCCATCCGATCACCTTTGCACGGTATCTGCGCGTCGGTTTCCCGATGATGGTGCTGTCGGTCGCGATTTCGACTGTTTACCTGCTGATCCGGTTCCACTGATGCCTGACTGAGCGAGAAAGAAGGAAATCAAATGTTAACGAGCAGTTTTTCCGGCGATATCATCAATGTATCGCTGCGCCAGATCGGCGCGACCTCGATCAAGGAGGTGCGCAACGGCATCTTGTACATTGCCAAATTTGACCTGGCGGACGACCTGTGTGTCACCTACGTGTTCAATGTGACCAAGCGGGATAAATATTATTTGCAGCGCGTCGCGCCGTACCCGATCTCTTACGGCGATTTTGAGGGCGCGAGCGAGGTGGTCGAATTCATCCGCCGCGATATCCGCAAGTTCCGCAACGCGATGCAGTCGCACAACTTCCCGAAGTTCCTCGAGACCGCAAACGATATGGGTCGTCTGTCGCACGCAGTCGAGCTGCTGTTCCTTGAGCGCAACGTATCCGCCGAGGATATGGATGCGCTGCGCCGCAGCTTGGCGGACAGCGTCGAGACAATCCGCGCAATCCGTGAGCGTTCCCCCAAAGTAGAGCAATGACGCGGTTTGGCCGCCCTGTGTATCATCTGACACAGGGCGGCTTTTGTTATGCGTCTTGGGGAGAAAACGCATATTTTCGCAGAAAAATGCTCATTATTCAATACAATGTGGGCATAGTAGACAAATACAAGGACGTTTTTTTATATAAAACAACAGAGCGTTTTTTGAGGTTCGGGGTAGCCGAATTAGAAAAACGATGTATAATGGTAGATGTTCAATTATTACGATGAGAGGAGTGGTGTCGCCGTGTCCTACGATTTCCTGCTCACGATCGCGATCATCATGCTGTTTACCAAGATTTTTGGCCTGACCTCGGAACGGGTCCATATGCCGCAGGTTGTCGGCGCGCTGGTGGCCGGTGTGCTGGTGGGACCGAGCGGCTTCCATTGGGTTGGCGAAACAGACTTCCTGGTCAAGGCGGCGGAGATCGGCGTTATCATCCTGATGTTCAATGCGGGTCTGGATACCGACCTGAAAGAGCTGAAAAAGACCGGCTTTGCATCGTTCGTCATCGCGGTGATTGGTGTAGTCGTGCCGCTGCTGGGCGGCATCGGATGCTATCTGGCCTTTGAAAACCGTCCGGCTGACCCGATGAATATGCTCAAAGCCGCGTTTATCGGCGTGGTGCTGACCGCGACCTCGGTTTCGATCACGGTTGAGACGCTGCGCGAGATGGGCAAGCTGAAAAGCAAGGTGGGCACGGCGATTTTGGGCGCTGCCGTCATCGACGACATCCTCGGTATCGTGGTGCTGACCGTGCTGACCGCGTTCACCGACCCGACGGTACAGCCGTTCTGGGTGTTCGCGCGGATCGTGGGCTTCTTTGTATTTGTGCTCGTGGTGGGCTACGTGATGTACAAAGCCTTCGTCAAAATGGATCAAATGTGGCACAAGCACCGCCGTATCGCCATTTATGCGCTGGTGTTCGCGTTTCTGATGAGCTATATCGCCGAGCGGCTGTTCGGTATCGCGGATATCACGGGCGCGTATTTTGCGGGCATCGTGCTGTGCAACCTGTCCTCGACGCGCGACTATGTTGCCAGCAAGACCAATGTGCTTGGTTATATGCTGTTCTCCCCGCTGTTTTTCGCATCGATCGGTATTAAGACCAATCTGGAGGGCCTGAGCGGTACACTCGTACTGTTCGCGGTTGTGTTGACAATCGTGGCGATTTTGACCAAGATCATCGGCTGTGGTCTGGGGGCGCGGCTGATGGGCTTCCCGACCTATGACGCGATATCGATCGGACTGGGTATGGTATCACGCGGTGAGGTCGCGCTGATCGTGGCACAGAAGGGTGAGCAGGCCGGACTGATCGATCCGGCGATGTTCCCGGCGATCGTACTCGTGGTTATCGTCACAACGCTGGTCACGCCAATTTTGCTCAAATTCGGCATGAAGCGCGAAACCCCTGCAAATACAGAGTTTTCTGCGCTGGAGGCTGCCCAGATGCCCAATGCCAGCCGGCATTGAGCGGGTATCCCAATGAAAAAAACGGCTGCGTGCGGCAAATGCCGGGCGCAGCCGTTTTTTGTGCCTGTGCTTGAAGCGGGGCGCAGTGTGTGTTATACTACTTTCGTATGGAAATCCGGTCTGGAGGGAAAAATATGAACCGATACAAGCTTTTGCCGGTGCTGGCAGTCGCGCTTTGTGTGCCCAGCGTGGTTGTGCGCGCGCTGCACCTGTTAAATGGCTTTGATCTGGATACCGGCCTGCCTGCCGTGGGCGATGCGTGGGTCTGGTATTTTACGGCGTTCCTTGTGGTCGCGGCAGTCGTATATGCGGTGCTGGCAGCGCCGCTGCGCGCGCGGCGGGAGGAGAGCTTCGAGCAGCTGCTCGGCACGCAGAGCCCGTTGTTCCGCATGGGTGCTGTGATCAGCGGGCTGCTGCTGGCTGCGGGCGGCATGGGCTATCTGTACCTGACGATGACAACGGTCGGGCAGGATGCGGTCGGCTGGGCAAAGGTACTGGAGATGGTATACGCGGTTGTAACGCTTCTGTGCGGCGTGTGCGTGATCGGTCTTGCCAAGGCGCAGGGCGAAGAGATGAACGAAGCCACGGCGAAGCTGACGCTCATACCACTGATCTGGAGCTGCCTGCACCTGCTGGTCAACTACCGCATGACCTGCGTCGACCCCAAGCTGGCCTCGTTTGCATTTGGGCTGGTGGCGGATGTGGTTCTGGTGTTGGCGTTTTATCATCTGGCGCGCCTGCTGTACGGCAAGCCCCGGCCGGCATGGTTTGCGTTTTTCAGCGCGGTGACAACGACGATGGCGGTATCAGACATGGGCGGCTATGGCCTTTCGCGTTTGATGGGAGTGACGACACCGGAATGGTCGGGCAAAATGGTGCTGCGCGGCTGTCTGTCGGTGGCGGCGTGTATTTTGCTGGCGGCGGAACTGTTTACATTATGCCGCGACCATACAGGCGTGGACATATCGGAATAAAACGGATAGAAAGGAAGAACATGATGCTGTTTCTCTGTTATCCCAAGTGTTCGACCTGCCAGAAGGCCAGAAAGTGGCTGGAAGAGCAGGGCATTTCGTTTGACGAGCGCGATATCAAGCAGAACAATCCAACGGAAGAAGAACTGCGGACGTGGTATAAGCGCAGCGGCCTGCCGCTCAAGCGTTTTTTCAATACCAGCGGCATGCAGTACAAGGCGCTGAACCTCAAAGATAAGCTGCCGGATATGAGTGAGGAGGAGCAGCTGGTGTTGCTCGCAACCGACGGCATGCTGGTCAAACGTCCGTTGTTGGTGGATGAGGGTTTCGTGCTGACTGGGTTCAAACAGGCGGAATGGGAGCAGATACTCAAAAAGGATTGACAAAGCGGAAAATGGATGGTATAATAACTCTTGCTTATCGGGCAAGATACGGAGCGGTATCGAAGTGGTCATAACGAGGCGGTCTTGAAAACCGTTTGCCCGAAAGGGCGCGTGGGTTCGAATCCCACCCGCTCCGCCATTCTTTTGCTTGGCGAAGCTACTACTTGACATGGAGACGTACCCAAGCTGGTGAAGGGGCTCCCCTGCTAAGGGAGTAGGTCGGGAAACCGGCGCGAGAGTTCAAATCTCTCCGTCTCCGCCATGAAGGGTTGACAAAAAAGATGTCAACCCTTTTTTCTTAGTATTCATGCGGGTTTGCGGGCTTTTGGACAGAAAATCCGGAAAACGGTTTTACCGTGGATGTCCAGAGCAAAATCCCCAGCAAAACCCCACAAGCGGGGCTTCCGCCTGATTTTTCAGGCCGGAGGCCCCGCTTTTTTGCGTTCTACGGCCCTTTTCCCCGTTGTCAAATGTGTAGAA
>NZ_CAWVCU010000055.1:0-6416 GCF_963927765.1 uncultured Agathobaculum sp.
TGCCGGTGACCGGACTCGAACCGGTACGCTGTCGCCAGCGGTGGATTTTGAGTCCACTACGTCTACCAATTCCATCACACCGGCAGATGCGGGATGCAACGCTTAATATTATATCGCATTGCATCCCAAATTTCAAGACATATTAAGCAAAAAATTTATCTTTTATGCCAAGCACAAAAATGACGAGTACGATCAGCGGCAAAATATAGCTGACATAGAACCGGATGCCGTCCCGCACCTTCAAACCGCCGCCTTCATTGGCCTCTTCCTTGAAGTTCTTCCATCCCCAGCCATACCGAGTGGTGCAGAACAACAGGTAAACCAGCGAACCAAGCGGCAGCCAGATATTCGACACCAAGAAGTCCTCCAAATCCAGAACGGCAGAACCTTCGCCAAACGGCTGGAAGCCAGACCAAACATTGTATCCCAGCACACACGGCAGGGAAAGCAAAATGATCAAGACCGTGTTAAACAATGCCACTTTTTTGCGGCTCCATCCGGTCAAGTCCATGCAGCAGGACATGATGTTCTCAAATACCGCCAGAACGGTTGAAAACGCTGCAAACGCCATGAATACAAAGAACAGGCTGCCCCACAGACGACCAAGCGCCATATGATTGAAAATATTCGGCAGCGTGACAAAAATCAGGTTCGGACCGCTGTCCGGAGAAACGCCAAACGCAAAGCATGCTGGGAAAATGATAAGGCCGGCAGTGAATGCAACAAAGGTATCCAGAATGGCAACATTGACCGCTTCGCCCATCAGCGCACGGCTTTTGCCGACGTAACTACCAAAGATGGCCATCGCGCCAATACCCAGCGACAACGTGAAGAACGACTGGTTCATCGCGCCAACGATCACATTGATCGGGCCAGATTCCATCATGCGGTTCAAATCCGGAATTAAGTAGAATTTCAGGCCTTCTTCGGCGCCTTCGGTCGTGACGCTGTTGATGGCCAAAATCACCATAATTGCCAGCAGCGCAATCATCATCACCTTTGTGACGCGCTCCAGACCGCCCTGTAAACCGAAAGAGTTGATCGCAAAACCAACTACGACAACAACAACCATCCAACCGATCATCACAAGCGGCTGGCTCAGCATTTCCGGGAATGCAGCGCCCACTTCTTCGGTCGTTGCGCCAACGAACTTGCCGCTTGCGGTCAGATAGAAATAGTGCAGCATCCATCCGCATACCGTGGTGTAAAACATCATCAGCAGATAGTTGCCGATCATAGCAAGATAACCATGGATATGCCATTTGGTACCCGGCTTTTCGAGCACCCGATACGCGCGCACCGGGCTTTTCTGGCTGGCACGGCCAACCGCAAATTCCATCGTCATGATCGGAAGGCCCAGAATGATCAAAAACAGCACATAAAAGACAACGAACGCGCCGCCGCCGTACTGTCCCACCATCCATGGGAACTTCCAGACGTTGCCCACGCCGATCGCACAGCCTGCGGAAAGCAGGATGAAGCCAAGGCGCGAGCCAAGCTTTTCTCTTTGCATTGTTTTAACCCCTTATTTCTCTTGGATTCTATGGTCAAACGCCTCCACGGCGTCTGATTTCTGTTGCATGCGGAGCATTTTTCTTTTTTCACGCAATGTCCGGAAAAAGGATTTCAAAACCTCCGCACATTGTTCCCCCAATACCCCTGATACCATGGCAGGCTGATGATTATAGGGCAATTCAAATAAATTGATGAGCGATCCGCACGAGCCGGCTTTTGGATCGGTCGCGCCATAATACACGGTTTTGATTCTGGCATTGATGATCGCCCCTGCACACATCGGGCAAGGCTCCAGCGTCACATAGAGGTCACACCGATGCAGTCGCCAGCCCCCTAGCTTTTTGCATGCTTTGTTAATTGCCTCAATTTCCGCATGATGCAGCGCGTTCTTCTTCGTTTCCCGACGATTCCGCCCACGTCCAACGATTTTGCCGTCACAAACCACAACAGCCCCGACAGGGACTTCCCCTTCTTCTGCGGCTTTATGCGCCAGCCGAAGCGCGGCCTTCATATATTTTTCCTGCTCGGTCATAGATACCCCTGATACATTATCAACCTCTATCTTGCATCAAAAACACCCGTCTGAGCGGCGGGTGTTCCAGGCGCATACAGTTCTCGGATTATTGCATCATCTGACGCTGACGAGACAGATTCATCGTGCCATCCTGCATACCGGAAAGGTTTTCCAAGCAGTTACCTGTTCCATATGCTACGCAAGAAATCGCCTCGTCTGCAACGTGGGTCGGAATACCGGTTTTGGATGCCACTAGCTTATCAAAGCCCCAAATCAGCGAGCCGCCTCCGGTCATCACGATACCATTGGTAGAAATATCGCCCGTCAGCTCCGGCGGGGTGCGTTCGATGACCCAATGGATGGCCTCAATAATTGCCGTGGACACTTCTTCCAGCGCATCCAGAATCTCGGTCGAGTTGACCGTAAAGGTACGCGGCAGACCAGTCATCAGGCAACGGCCCTTGACCTCCATGGACACTTCTTCTGTGCGCGGATAGACGCAGCCAATCGTTTTCTTGATCTGCTCGGCCGTGCGCTCACCAATCAGGGCATTATGCTTGCGGCGCACATATTTGACAATTGCCTCATCAAACTTATCGCCTGCAATTTTGATAGAAGTGGATTCTACAATACCGCCCAGCGAAATAACCGCAACGTCAGTCGTGCCGCCGCCGATATCCACCACCATATTGCCGTTCGGCTTTGCGATATCAATACCGGCACCGATTGCCGCTGCGACCGGTTCCTCAATCAGAAACACACGTTTAGCGCCCGCCTGCGTACCAGCATCAATGACCGCACGCTCTTCTACTTCCGTAATGATCGACGGGACGCAAATCACCACGTTCGGCTTAAACAGCCGGAAGCCCTGTACCTTGCGGATAAATTCTTTAATCATCCGCTCGGTCATCTCATAGTCAGAAATGACGCCTTCGCGCAGCGGACGGATGGCAATAATATTGCCCGGTGTACGGCCCAGCATCTTCTGCGCCTCTGCACCAACGGACAAAATCTTACCCGAAACCTTGTCCACCGCCACAACAGAGGGTTCATTGAGCACAACGCCCTTGCCCTTGACATAAACCAGCACGGTCGCCGTACCCAAGTCGATACCGATATCGCTTGAAAAAAGCGAAAACTTCTTCGCTATTGTCTCCAAAAAAGAAGCCATAATCAACATTCATCCTTTTGCTCTGTTACCACCAAATTACAGTAATCTTATTATACCCTAACTATATCACCATTTTCAAGACAATTTAGAAATTTGTTGTGAAACAGGCCACTGATATCCAAATTTCATGTGTTCTCGACATTTGGCAAACCAAGATATGACAAAAAGCGGGCATCCAATGGATACCCGCCCGAACGCTCACAGGATGATGCAGATCAAACCGCCAGCACTTTCGTTGATGATTTTTTCCAGTGTTTCCCTGATTTTCCCTCGGGCATCATCCGGCATGCGGCTTAATTTATGCGACAATTCTTCCCGCACCAGTTCATTGAGCGACTTTCCGAAAATATTGGTGTCCCAGATTTTCTCCGGCTGTTCCTCAAATTCGCTGAGCAGATAATGCACCAGCTCTTCCGATTGTTTTTCCGTTCCGACAATGGGATTGACTTCCGCTTTGATGTTGGCGCGCATTAAATGAATTGACGGCGCTGACGCACGCAGCCGTACGCCATACCGGCCTCCCTGCCGGACGATTTCCGGTGCTTCCAGCGTTAACTCATCCACCGAGGGCATCACAACGCCATATCCCGTCTGATACACCTGATCCAATGCGCCGCGCAGCCGCTCATATTTCCGTTTGATCTCCGCAAAATCACTCAGAACGGAAATCAGATCCGCAGCATCTTGAATGTGAATCTTGGTTTGCTGTCCGACGATCTCATAAAAGACCTGTTCCGGAATTTCGATACTGATGCTGGCTTTGCCGCTGCCCAGCGCCATCTGATCGACGTGAATCCGTCCAACATATTCGTTTTCACCAATTCGGTCACAAATATGTCGGATATCGCGCATTTTCTCGCCGCCCTGCGTAGCGGAGCGAACGGATTGATAAATGCTTTGACGAACCGGGTGCTGCGGCGGCAGCGCACCAATATACCGCGGCAGAGTGAACGCAATTTCGCACACCGGGAACTCATATAAAACGCGCTGCATAATATCCGCAATATCATTTTCATCCAGTTCCATGCAGTTGACCGCCAACGGCTCCACTTGATACTGGCTTTGCAGCATGTCGCAAACCGCTTTCGCGTGTTCCCCCTCCGGTTCCGCTGAATTGACCAGCACAAGGAACGGCTTGCCAAGCGCACGCAGTTCTTCAATCACGCGCTGTTCCGCCGGCACATAGTTTTCCCGTGGGATCTCACTAAAGCTGCCGTCAGTCGTCACGACAAGTCCGATGGTTGAATGCTCTCCAATCACTTTGTTGGTGCCCGTTTCCGCAGCCTCCGCAAGCGTCATCGGTTCTTCACGCCACGGAGTGGAGACCATGCGCGGCATGTCATCCTCCATGCCGCCGAGCGCGCCATCGACCAAATAACCGACACAATCCACCAGTCGAATCCGGCACACACCGCCATCCGGCAAGGCAATTTCTGCCGCTTCCTCCGGTACAAATTTCGGTTCTGCGGTCATGATGGTGCGTCCCGCTCCGGATTGCGGCAATTCATCTCGCGCCCGTTCCCTTTTATACACATTGTCCATGCCGGGCAGCACCATGGTTTCCATGAAGCGTTTAATCAGCGTAGATTTACCCGTGCGCACCGGGCCGACTACACCGATATAAATGTCGCCGCCGGTGCGTGCGCTGATTTGATTGTAAATTTGATGGTCCAAAATTTCCCCGCCTTTCATACCTGCATTGGTATCAGCAATACCATGTGGGAAACACCGGTGGCATCCGCCGGCAAGTCATTCACACGTCGGATTTCTTCCATGGTCGTTCCGCAATCCTTTGCAATCTCCCAGAGCTGCTGTTCCTCTTGAATATAACGCAGTAATAGCGTTGCATCCGCCGTTTTCTTCTGCGTCTCTCCTTCTTCAAGTGATGTAATGTGCCGGAATGCGACCCGTTCTTCTGCGGTAGCCATGCCTGCTGCCGTTACATTACACATAACCCCGGTTTCTCCGGCCGCAGATGCCCGCACAGCCAGCGAAATATCGGATAATTCCCCCGCCACAAGGCACGGCATGGTCAGCGGCACCAGCCGGGACACCGCATATAATTGCTGTTCATCGCTTAAGTAAAGCACCTGTATTGCGGCAGTGATCTGCAAATCTCCCTTCGCGCTGTGCTTCGCGCTACAGCAGATTGCTTCCGCCGAAACGATATGCGCTGCATGCTGCGCGGTTTGTAGGGTTTCCGAGGCTTCCGCGGTAAAGGAAACGCTGGGCGGCATGGAATGCAGCGTCGTTTTTTCTTCGCTCATTTGCAGCGTCTGTCCCGGCAAATAAAGGTCCTTGATCCGGCAAAGTGTCCTCGTGCGTCGAACTGTGATCAATGCAGTGACAGATACCGTATAAGAAAGCAGGCCGTCCGGTTCGATGCGGCTGTCAATTTCACGCACAGCCAGCTGCGCGCAAACAACATCCTGTTCTTCCACTTCAGGCATTTCTAAAATTTGCGTAAATGGCGTTGTATTGGACAACACCCGAACCGCGTCATCCTCCTGTATGGCGAGGCACTGAATTTCAGCCTCCCCTTTCAGTACGATTTTTCCTCGCATCGCCCGGCATTCTGACGACCGTAATGTGCAATTGGCATGCAGAATCGACAATCCTTCCGCATCCTGCATGGAAACATCATCCAGCACGGTAATCGGATACGCACGCACCTGTTCGGTCAGCGTGACCGTTTGCATCTCACTGAGTAGCTCTACGTGCTTTTCCTGGGTTCCTTCCGTGATTTCACACTGGGTTTGGCAGTATCCCTCAATAAAAAAGCAGAGCTGCACTTTGACATTCAGCTTGCGGCTGTTGACCGCCACCACATCCACTGCCGCAACCTGACACCGTACCATGCAGACGGTTTCTGCGTCAATCCCATCGCATTCTTCAATATGCGCAAAGCTGACCGGAACCGACAAACGGCGAAGTCCTTCCCCCTTTTCCGGTTCATACAATACAACGACTTGTACCATGCCGGATGCAAGCAGTCGGCCGCTCTGCGGCGTTTGATCGCGTACCGCCGCGGTGCCATATGCGCAGACAATCCTTCCGATATCCGGAAAGGTATCCGACACAATGGAATCCGCTGTTTCACTACAGGTCGATATTCGCGCGAGCCGCTTATCATAGTAATGGATGCTTGTTTGATTTAGTTCCATTCGTACTGTCTCCTCCTTTTCACTGCGCTCCTATCTAACAATATGTCCCCCT
>NZ_CAWVCU010000056.1:0-65028 GCF_963927765.1 uncultured Agathobaculum sp.
GAAGATACAGCTTCCCGCATACCGGGCATTTTTTCTGGCGCTGGGAAGTATCATTTCCCGTCAGAGCTGCTTCCAGAGCCGGTTCAACCGGCAGCACATTTCGCTCCGCTGTATGGGACAGCGAAACGAGGGCCGGAATCGCGCCGCCAATTCCGGCTGCCATCCCTGCCTGGACCATACCATCCGACGTCTTTGCGGGACGAATCAATTGGGGGGATGGCATTCCAAGCAACTCCTGCTCCCAGTTATGGAGCATCGTCTGTAGCTTGGCCTCAGGGGGCAGGTCAGAGCAAGAGCTCCACTTTTCCCACTCCGCTTTATCGTTTTCCCGATGTTTCTCCATGATTGCCTGCTTGCCTTCTTCAGTTTCACTCTGTGCATAGAACACATCTCGCAACATATGTAAGTTTTGCTCAGTGCGATCGCTATTTGCCGGAATCAATCTGCATTTTTTCGCGATTTCTATCGCGGTTTTTGCTGTATTGCTCAGCCAATCGTTCATTTGTCCAACTAAAAGAATATCTGCCTGCACACAACCATCAAAAAATGCCTTTTCACGAAATGGCCTTTCCGCAGCCTCCCTCGCTTTTTCTCTCTCTTCCTGTTCCTTCCTTTTCTCGGCTGTAGCTCTGGAGTAGATTATCATTCCAATGGCCCAACATATGTATGCTCCAAATAGCACAGCCATAAAGATGAATCCTTCTTTCAATTCCAAATCTCCTTTTCCTATGGGTATATTTTCTTTCCTCTTCCAGCCCTGTTCTCAGTTGTTTCGCTCGGTCTCCCGGTTTGCAGTGCCTCGTATTTTGGCTTTTGCCGGTCTAAGACCCGGCCCAAATGCTCTATGCTACAATGAGAGAACCGTTTATATCCCTGTACCACCTCCCGAACATGTCTTTGATTTTCCTCCAAGGTCAAATCCCTGCTACCCATGATTCCATACATCACACGGCAAACCCGGTAGAACAGGGAGTAGTCCACAGACCGCTCACACCATTTCCAGTCCAGCCACTTCCACAGCGCCCAGAGCAGGTTAGTCGCAAGGGCTAACAGATACAGCAGGAATAGTCCCAGCAGAATACAGAAAACAGTGCCCATGCTTTCCAGCACATACAAATATCTGCTTATCCCATTCATATTCCCGCAGTCACCCCACTAAGCCACAGCCCATATTGACCACATACTTTTCGTTCTGTTGTTGCAGGAAAAGAAAAGGCTACAACTTACTTTTCGTTCTGTTGTAAGGCAATGCCCCCACAACCCATATCCAAAGAAATCTAAGCCCTGTATTGGCACGACAAAACAGGCGGAGAACAAAATGCCGTTTCTCCGCCTGTTTGCCCTGCGCAGAATTTCCTCGAAAGTTCGTGAAACGCTTGATTTTATAGGGAGAAGTTGGTATAGTTGAGGTGTAAAATAGTTAGGTTACAACAGAACGAAAACTATGTAATCACCAGCCCCATACGACCGATCTGCCGGGCGTGGACGGTCCCGCTCTCCATGGTATAGATACGGGTAGTATTGATGCTGGAGTGGCCCAGAATGTCAGCCAGCCGGGCCAAATCCTTTTCCAGCGCGTAATAAGCCCGGGCGAAAAGGTGCCTCAGATTGTGGGGGAATACCTTGGACGGCTCCACCTCGGCGCTCTTACAGAGGGCCTTCATAGCCCGCCAGATATTCGAGCGATCCAGCGGTCTGCCCGTCCGGGTCACAAACACCGCTCCTGCGGTGATTTTTTGTTTTTTGAGGTAGGTTTTCAGCAAGCGGCGCAGCCGGTCCGGGAGAAAGACGGTGCGGCGCTTGCCCTTGTTGCAGACCTCCGCCCGGCCTGAGCGGACGGCCTCGGCGGAAATAAACCGCAGCTCAGATACCCGGATGCCGGTGGCACAGATGGTCTGCAAAATCAGGGCAAGGCGCTCGTCGCCCGCCCGCTGGGCGGCGTCCACCAGCCGGGCATATTCGTCCTTGGACAACTCCCGCTGTTCCTCCCGGAATAAAGGCCGCTGGATCTTCAGCAAGCGCACCGTCAGGGCGTGCCAGCCCATAAAGCGCAGAAAGCCATTGACGGCAACCAGCATGGAGTTGACGGTGGCCGGGGCATGGTCAGCGGATAGCGCCTCCTTCCAGCCAATCATCAGGGCCTTGGTCAGCGCCTCGCCTTGTAGGTATTCCAGCAGGGCCGTCAGGTCGTGGGCGTACTTCTGTATGGTGGCGGCGCTGCGCTCCTGTTCCCGCAGGTGGTCGGCATAGCGGCGGATCAGGGCGGCGGATCAGGGCGGCGGTCAGGGTGTGGTTTTTCGTTCGCAAAGCGGTATCCTCCTTGTTGAGCAGATACCGCTATTGTACCGGATAGGCCGGGCCAGCTCCCGGCAGATGTAATCTGTCCCAACTTGGGACGCATTGGCCTGCCAAAATGAAAAAGCCCCGTATCCGTGGCGCTCTGCGGATACGGGGCTGTCATTTGTCCCAACTCGGGACGCAATTCCTATTCGGTGAAGTAGACCGGCCTGCCAATAGAGGTAAAACCATCCACGCCGGTAATCACCACATTGTTGGCGCCGCTGGCACAGTGGATAATGAGCAGGTTTCCATTTTCGTCCCTGCCGCCCACAATGCCAACATGGGAGTCCTCGGGATAGAATACCAGGTCGCCGGGGATCGCCTCGTCCCATGCAATCGCGGTGCAGTAACTGTGCTGTGCGGAGGCCCCGCCCCCGTGGCCTATGATGTACTCGCCGCCTGTGGCGTTGTAGAATACCCAGTCCACAAAGCCGCTGCAATCCATCCCGTAAGGGCGATAGGTGCCGGTACTGCTGCTGCCTGCCGCCGTCACCTGCATGGTAGTCCCCCAGCGGGAATCCCAGCCCAGCACAAGGCTCTTGCCGCCCCAGAAGTAATTGACTTTGCCAACCAGCGTCAGGGCGTGCTGGATGACGGCTTTCCGCTCCGGGGACAGGTCATCGGGCAGGTTCTCCAGCAGGGCCACGGCGTCCGCCTGCGTAATGGACAAGTCCCCCAGCAGGCCGCCCAGCAGCTCCATTTCTTCCAGCAAGGCGTCCAACGCCTCGTTCTGGTAGTCGGTAAATTGGTAGACTGACCGCATATCATCGGCAGTTTTGGCCTCGATGGTGATATGGAGGATGGTTTCGTCGCCGTCCTCGCCCTCCACGGTTTCTTCCTCGGTGGTGATAGCGGTCATATCCCAAAACACTTGCCGCAGGCGCTCCACCCGGTCAGGGTCAAGGGTGGCAACGTCCACGCCATCCTCTGCGGAGGCCGTCTTGCAGGCGAAAACTGCAAGGACTTCCCGCCAGTCCGGGGGCTGGCCGTGGATCTGGATATTGTCATAGTTGCCCGCCTGCAAGTCCGCCAGTTTCTCCGTGTATTCCACGTTGATCTGCGCGATGGCCGCATTGGGGGAAACAGCATCCGGCTCCTTCTGTTGGTCGGCAAAGAAGATGCCAAAGGGGGACGACACCACAGCGGCCACCAGCACGATCACACAAAGGGCCAGCAGGAGGACAGCGCCGCCCACCAGCCCCACAAGGGCGCTGACAAGGGCAGCCGCTGCATGGACAACTGCCTGCGCCGCCTTCTTTCCCAGATTGGCCGTGGCCTGTGCTGCCTTTTTGGCCCGCTGGACAGCGAGTTGCCGCGCCCGCACCTGTGCCGTCTGGCCCACGGCCTTTTTTGCAGCCGTCTTTGCGGCGGCTTTTGTGGCCTTTGCAGCCTTGGGCGCTGTGCCGGAGGCGGTTTTTTCTGCTGCGGCCTTGACGGTATTCCCACGCCTGACCGCTACTGCCTGCCGGGTCTTGATGGCCGGGGCATTGCCGCGGGGCCGCTCCTTGATCGCTGTCTGCGGTTTACCCCGGACAGCGGGCAGATTGTCCGTATTACGGAGAACATCCGCACGGCTGGGACGGCCCGAATTAACAGGGGCAGAGGATTTCCGGGGCTGTCCGATCCTGTTGCCCGAAGATGCAAAGGGCGGCGTCCCCTCCGGGTCGCCGCCCCTGCCCCTGATAACCTCTGCTTTCTTCTCTTTGATGGCCTCCTGTTTCATCCGCTCGCCCGGCTGGGGCGGCGCAGGCTCCGTCCCGTCCTGGGCCGGTTCGGCCTGTCCCATATTGGCGCGGCTGGCCTTGGCCTCCTGCCGCTGGTGAATGGTTCGGCGGGCCTTGTCAAGTCCCCGGCCAGCAGCAGAGCGGACGGTGGAGATGGATTCCCCAGTGTACTGCTCCACCTGTTCTTCGGCGGACACAGCGGCGCTTGGCTCCTGTTCCTGCCGCCCCTTGGCCTGCTCCCTCTGATAGCGGTCCTTCATCAGTTTCCCCATGCGCCCGGTGACAGCGCGCCGGATGGATTTGACGCGCTCCTTGAATGGCTTATTCTTAGTATTAATAATGCTGTGCTGCCTTTCTTTTTCCTTTCCTATATTAGTGGCCTCCTATTGGTTGTCAAAATGTGTTTCGTATGATATAATAAATGAAAATTTTGGCGTTTGAAGGGGGTTTTATAATGTCTATTCTTCCACGTCATTACATGAATGCAGTTGTGTCCATCGGTACAAGAAATGGAGATCAAGTAAAATGGTTCGGAACAGGGTTCTTCATTCATAAAAGAGTTTCAGAAACACAAGTTGCTCCATTTCTTGTAACTAATCGTCATGTTTTTAAGAATAGGCAAAATGTCATAATCCGATTGATTGAACATAACTCCCATAATTTGAAAACTGTTGATGTTCCTCTAATGAAGGATGGAAAACCTTTATATGTTGTTAGCGAAGATGAAGAAATTGACATAGCGGTATTGAGATTAAATGGGAAATATTTTGAAGATAACGGATTTGATTTTCTCTCATTTGATATTGAAGGCAATGCGATGTCATCGCAAGAACTTTTAAGTAACGGGGTTGATGAAGGAAGTATAGTATATATGCTTGGATTTCCTATGGGCCTCGTTAATATCAATTCAAACACCCCGATTTGCAGAATGGGATGTATTGCAAGGATGAGTGAAAGTCAAATCTCTGAAACAAAAAATATATTAGTTGATATCCAAAATTTCCCTGGAAACTCTGGAAGTCCGATTGTGACACGTGCTGAAGTTTTATCTATAGAAGGATCGAAGTCACTAAATCGTAGTGTCTTGTTGGGTATAGTTCATTCATATATTCCTTACCAAGAAACCTTAATAAATAGTCAGACTCAGCAAGTCGTTGAAATTCGTAGCGAAAACAGCGGCATTGCAAAGGCTCATCCAGTAGAATTTATCCGCGATTTGGTTGATAAACTATGAAGAAAAATTTTACTCCGCGCCTGTATTTACAGGCGCGGAGTTCCCTTTTAATCTGTCCCAACTTGGGACGCAATTCAGCTGTTGGCCCCGTCGCCGGGTGTAGTGGACATGAGGCGGTAGAGGGCGGTGTCCTTGGGGATGGTGTTGGTGAAGGGCACGATGGAACCGCCCATGCGGATGAGGCCACAGCCGGGGGCAGAGTTGGTGATATAGCCCATCTGCGTGTCGGAGATGTGCAGCAGCTTGGCAAGCTCCGCCCGGTCGGTGGCCGCTTGATTATAAAGCACCAAAAACTCGCTGTTGGCGAACATCAGGCGGGCGGTTTCAGACCGCAGACATTCCTCTACATTCTGTGTCGCGGCGGTCATGGGGGCAGCATACTTGCGAAAGCGTTTCCACGCCTTGTAGAGAAATTGGGCGGAGTAGAAGTATTTGAAGAACAGGTACACCTCGTCGATAAAGACCCATGTGTACTTGCCTTTCTTCCGGTTGGAGGCGACACGGTTCTGTATGGCCTCCAGCGTCACCACAAGCCCAGTGGGCCGCAGCTGCTCGCCCATCTCATACAGGTCAATGACGATGATCCGGTTATCCATATTGACATTCGTGGGGTGGGCGAACACGTTGAGAGTGCCTTCTACGATGATTTCTGAGGCCAGCGCGATCTCCTGCGCCGCCTCCTCCGGCTGGTTCAGTACGTCCTGCCGCCAGTCAGTCAGGAGGGGCGCGGGGCCATTGCCCCCGTTCTTCAGATAGGGCCGCAGGATGTTGGAGGTGCAGCGGTCAATGATGGACTTCTGCGCGCCGCCCAGCGTCCCGGCCCCCATCTGCTGCTCGATGATGCTCATAAGCACCTCGGACTTCATGGCGATGGGGTTCTCGCCGTCGCCGTAGCCGTCCCCCATATCCAGCGGGTTGATGTGGTGGCGGCTATTGGGGGAAATCTCGATCACCTCGCCGCCCAGCGCCTCGGCAATGGGGCCATACTCACGCTCGGCGTCGATGATGATAATATCGTCGTCTGTCCCCATGGCGATGTTGGCAATGGTGCCTTTCATCCCCATGGATTTTCCGGAGCCGGATACCCCCAGCATAAAGGCGTGGGGTGAAATGAGCCGCTTGCGGTCACAGATCAGGGGGTTCTTAGACACGGCGTTGATGCCGTAATACAGCCCGCCGGGGTCCTGAATCTCCTGCGCCCGGAAGGGCATGAAAACAGCGGTGCTCTCGGTGGTAAGGGTGCGCAGGGCCTTGATGCGCCGCAGGCCGTAGGGCAGCACCGTGTTCAAACCGTCCTCCTGCTGGTAGCGGAGGATGGAAAACTGGCACAGGTGGTTGCGGCCAATGGCCATGAGGGTTTCCGTGTCGGCGTCCAGCTGCTCCAGCGTGTCCGCGATATGGACGATGGTAACGACGGCGAACATCATGCGCTGGTCCCGGGTGGTGAGGTCGTCTAAAAATTCCTTGGATTCATTCCGCATTTGCTCCAGCTCATAGGGAACCACGGCGGAGAAGTTGTTGTTGGAGTTCTGCTTTTGCTGCCACCGGGTCACGTCGGTTTCCACGGCCAGAATACGGCTCTGGATCTCCTTCACCGCCTCGTCCGTGGGGATGGGGAGAATGTCGATGGAGAGCATGAGGCTGCGGGAGAAGTCAGACAGCTCGGCAATCATATCGTCCTTGAGGAACGATGCCAGGTCTTTGAGGAACAGCACCCGGCCAACCTTGCCGCCCATCTCAAAGTATCCGGCCTTAAAGGAAAAGCTGTCCGGGCAGATGAGGTCGCGGAAGTCCAGCCCACGGCGGATAGTTTCGCTCTTGTCAAAGGTGAAATACTGTTCCTCGCCGGGGCGGAAAAAGTCGTGGAGGATACGCAGACGGTCATAATTGGAGATAGCCCGCGCGCCGGAGTCCAGCCGTCCAAAGCTCTTGGCAAGGTCGCCCTCCACCCGGCGGAAGTAGGCGCGGGAGTCCTCAATTTTCCGCTGGGGGATGGACAGGGTGATAAACTTGTCCTGCACCAGATTGTTGCTCTGGGCCATCTTGTCCAGCAGGATTTGGTTGGACTCCCGGCGGTACTCGTCCAGCCTGTCGCCCTTTTCTTTCATCAGGACGGTGCGCTGGAAGTCCTCAAAATTCAGCCTGCGGTTGCAGATGGTGATTTTGGCGGCAGCATCCGTAGGCAGGGAGTTCAGCACGCCGCAGTAGGAGAGGAAGATGGCGCGGCGGTCATCGTCTGAGGCGGCCTCGTAGTTGATGTCCGCAAAGCGCCATGTCTTGCTGTGCTTGCGCCCCACCAGCCAGATCCCGTCCTTGTAGATGCGCTTGATGGGGATGGACTGCTGGACGCTGCGGGGGATAAAAAAGGCGTCCCGCTCCGCCTTGTTTGCCAGCAGGAGGGTCTTAATCAAAGTCCGCGCCCTCCTTTCTGCCGAGGGCCTTGTAGTAGATGTTTTCCGCCTTGAATACCCGGTCCCCGGCACAGAGCACCTCGGATTTGAGGAAGGCCCACGCGAATTGCTCCAGCGTCAGGCCTTTGTAGTTGAAAAAGCCCGCCACAGCCACCGGCGCGGCGGACAGGATGCAGGCCCAGCTGGCGGTTTCCTTGCCAATGGTTTCGCTCAGGCTCAGATAGACGGCCACAGCGATCCCCACGGCGAACAGGGCGCAGAGGAATTGCCGGGCGGAGAGGCCAAAGAAAATCGTTTCCTTGTGCTGGCGTACTTCCTTGGGGATTTTAATTTCCAATCGCATCTTCCTTTCAGGTTTGGATTTTGGGAAATTTGACAGTGTTTTCCTACTATGAGATAATATAAGTGTAAGAAAACACTGTAAGTTCCAATGATTTCTGAACATTTTAAGGAGGTTAATTGTATGCGTGACGCGCAAGTGATTTTGTGGTGCCTGTCCCAACTGTTCCTGTTTCTTGTGCTGGTAAAGCTGCTGGCAATGGCAAAGCTGCTCCCCCTGATGGTCTACCTGTGCGGGGCCGCTACACTTTTCCCGGCATGGAGAGCGGAACAGCCGTTTGCCTACTACGGCATCGCGGCCCTGCTCCTGCTGTATCCCATCGCCTACTGGGGCCTGCGGCTCCACCGGCACAGGCAGGAGGAGCGGGCGATGCTGGGGGACCTGCTGGCAAGGGCAAAGCCCCTGTACGGCCCCGGCGGGTATTACAGCCAGACGCCCGCGCCCCAGTGGGAGGCGGAGCTGGAACCGGGAACAGAGGAATATGAGGATTACTGGTATGACAGATAAAGGGAAACGGCGGGCCCAAAGCCCGCCGTCCTCTTTTTGCGTCCCAACTTGGGACAGATTACAGGCCAAACATCTCCCTTACAATTCGTTCCGCGCCTTTCACAAGGGCGGTGAGCACCAGCATATTGAATACCAGCTGCCCGATGTACTGCCACGCCATTGTCACCGCGGGTAAGGTCGCATCCACCGCCGGGGCGCTGGTGGAGAGGAAGGCCGAGTAAATGAGGCAGGCAAGGATAATGACCGCCCCCTCCATACACACGCCCACATAGGACTTGATAAATGCCTTACCCATACTGGAAGTCCCCTCCCCGGCAAAGGAGGCCATAGGCAGCGGGGACAGGGCGGTGTAGATATACAGACGAAAAAAGCGGCCATATACCGTCAGGATCAGCACAAAGGACAAAATGGTGACGAGGATGGAGCCGAGGAAGGACACCAGCCAGAGGGGGATAGACTGCAAAAAACCCACGCTCTCGATAGCGTCCACAATCTCGCTTGGCAGGGTCGCAGCCTGCGTCACCGCCCCGCCCATACCGCCCATGACGGTCTGCACGATGCCGCCGCAGATGGAGAAGATAGCGGTCATGATCTCCATGCCGTAGCCCACCGCCACCTTGGCGGCGGCAAAGCGGATAAAGTGCCGCAGGGCGTATTCGGGCCGCTGGATCTCCCGAAAAGAGGCGGCGGATTGGAACACGCCCATTGCGAAAAACAGCACCAGCAAGCCATACCCAATGCCCTGCACGGCGCTGTTAATGTCTACGATCACATCCCAAATGTCGCCGCCCTTGAAGTTCTGCGGGGTCTGCGTCAGTAGCGTCCACAGTTCCCCTAACTTTTCATTCCATGTGCTGAGGGCGTTTTCCAGATTGCCAACTACCCAGTTGTCACTGATCGCTCACACCTCCCGGTTTTGCGTCCCAACTTGGGACGCATTATTTTTACTCCCATGCGTTCACACCACGCCGATGGCGGTCAAAATTTCTTTCGCAAAGGCGATGAGCAGGCCGCCGAACAGGCAAAGAAAGCCCTGGCTGCGCTGGGATGCGTCATGGCTCTGGACGCTCATGCCAACCTGCACCACGCCCCAGCCGAGAATGATAATGCCAATGGCCTTGATGCAGGAGAAGATAAAGTCAGACAGGTTGTTGACGATCTGCAACGGGTCGTCCGCGGCCAGCGCCGGGATCGTAAAGACGCAGACGGCCAGCACCAGAGTCGCCCATGCCGCCATGAGGCGGCGGGCCTTGGCGCGATGATGGATCTTGTCAGGATGTTTGTTCATGTGATTCCTCCATTTCGTCAGATTCAGATGCGCCGATGATCTCCACATCGGCAAGAGAGGTAAAGGAAAAACTGAGGTCCTCCACCGCATACAGGCAGGTGGCGCTGTGGACATAGGGCGCAGCCCCGCCGTCCTCGGTTTCCTTGATGTTGGGGTGCTTTAGAATGTCGTACTTGTCGTCAATGATAGGGCGCTCGCCCCGGATCAGGACAATGGCTTTGTTATTATCCAGCATCCGCACCTCATCGGGGGTCAAGAGTTCCCGGCCCGTCTGCTGGAAGTTTTGGGAGTAGGAGCCGTTGCGTCCCCGGCTGCGGCTGGAGGTCGTGGTATCAATGGTTTCTTTCCCCAGCAGCTCGGAGATGTACTTGTGGGACTCCTTTTCATTGCCGCCCAGATACACAAGGCTGTCCGCATTGCCGATGATGCCCTCCCAGTCGTCCTTGAACAGCGCCTTCAACTGCGAGATGTTTTGCAGGATGATGGTTGCCATGAGGTTTCTCGACCTCATGGTTGCCTGTAAGCGGGCGTAGCCGTCCGGCAAAGAAACATTGGCAAATTCATCAAACATGAGCCGCACCGGGATGGGCAGGCTGCCCCCATGCACCTTGTCCGCCTGATAATAAAGTTCTTGAAACGCCTGTGTGTAGAGCATCCCCACAAGGAAGTTGAGGGAGTTGTCGTTGCTGTCCGGGATGACGCAGAAGATGGCCTGCTTGCGCTCTCCTAGCTTTTCCAGCTCCAGTGTGTCCCGCGCGGTGATGCTCTGGATTTCATGGAGGGTGAATACGGACAGCCGCACAGCAGCGCTCACCAAGATAGAGCGGGCAGTTTTGCCCGCGGCTTGCTTGAAGATGTGGTACTCCCGCACCGCGATGTGGTCCGGCTGTTCTTCCTCCAGCGCCTCAAACAGCAGGTCTAAGGCGGATTTGTAATCATCATCGTCCTCTTTGGCCCCGCCATACTCAATCATGGTTAAAATCATCTCCATAGTCTGTTCCTCCGGCGGGGCCTCATGGAGCAGATAGAGCATGAGGGCGCTGTCCAGGGCGGTTTCGGATTTCTCCCAAAACGGGTCAGAGTTGGCGGCGTTCTTGGGGGTAGTGTTCTTAATGAGGTTGTCAATAAGGCGGAACACGTCGGCGTCCTTGCGGATATAGCGGAACGGGTTGTAGCAGTCGGAATGGCTGGGGTCTACCAGATCGAACACCCGCAGGACGTAGCCCCGTTTCAGCAGCAGCGGCCCCACCGCCCGGACGATTTCGCCCTTGGGGTCGGTCACGATGTAGGAGGCGTTGGCCAGCATGACGTTGGGCTTGACCAGAAAGCGGGTCTTGCCCGCGCCGCTGCCGCCGATAATGATTTGCAGCAGGTTCCGTCGATGCTGTTTCCCGTTCAGGCCCATTTGCAGGTGTTGGGTCAAGATCACGTTCCGGTCCGGGTGCTTGCGGTCCCGGTATTTCCGGTCAATCGCCCGCACATCGCCCCATGCGGCGGAGCCGTGTTCCTCACCGGGACGGCGGTTCTGCTGGGTGGAGTAGTACAAAGTGATTGCAAAAACATACAGCACCAGCCCGCCCAGCAGAAATTTGGGGGTGTGGGGCATCCAGTGGATGGCAAAGGGGCGCTGGACTACTGCGGAAAAGCGGCTCATCCAGTCAAAGACGGTCATGCCGTCCTCATAGGCATAAGCCGCCACAGCGGCCAGCCACAGGACGGGGATAGTCAGCAGCGCCCACATAGGCAGGGCGCTCTTGAAGTCTTTCTTCTGGTGCAACCATCCGCCCCCTCACCGCTCCGGCGCAGGCGGCCGCCGGTCTGGCCCTTGGGGGTAGTCCTCCGGCCGCAGGGCCTTGTAGATGGCCTCCCGGTTGTGGCGGCACTCCTCCTCGGTGGCCCCGCCCTGGGTAATGGTGGCGGTATGCAGGCCCCGTATCCGGTTGGCCCGCACGCGGTCAAAGGAACAGCCGTCCAGCGTGGATTCTGCAAATGTTACCCCAGTCATCAAAGCGTCTAAGGTGTTGCAGCGCCTCAACCGTGACCGGATAAAGCCTCCCCGGTGCTGCACACAGTCATAGAAATGGGTATCTGACAACGTACTGTCGCTGAAAATCGCCCCAGACAGGCAGCAGGAATGAAATTCGCTGCTGTACAGGCTGGCCTCCTGAAAGTGCGTGCCTACCATCCGGCACACGGCAAAGGTGCAGTTCTGAAAGATGGAGTGGGTGCAGCCCGTGTAGTCCGGCATACAGTAGATGGTCACATGGTCAAAATAGGCGCTTTCAAAAAATCCGGGCGGAAAACCGCCCTTTGCGGCCCAGTCAAAGAGCCGCTGGTTGACGACCTTCAGCGGCGGATGGCCGTCCCGCTCAAACAGTTTGTAGGGATACTGCCTGCCGCTGGTCTTGGTATAGGGCTTGCCAATCAAATGTTTCTGCGCCTGAAAGTCCAGAATATCCTTCTTCACGCCCTCGATCTCTCCGGCGTAGTAATCGCCGCCCTTTTCCGCCAGCTCTGCCAGCAAATCATCTGTGGTGCGGGTGGAGGCTCCCTGCAAAATATCGTTGACTGCCCGGACTGTTCTCGCCCGGTCACTGGGCGGGTAGTTTTCCGGGTCGGACATTTCCAAATAGTAGGCGATGCTTTTGGCGATCTCCCGGGTGCTGCGTACTGCCTGATACTTGATATACGTCCCTCCTTACGGTTGAGAATGGAAGTGCGGCAATGCGTCCCAACTTGGGACACATTGCCGCACAGGGATTCAGATACTTATTTCTCCCAGGTTTCCGGGTCAGTGAGAACTGCGGTGTGGGCGTTGGCGGCCTCCAGCACATTGTAGTAGGCCCAGTGGCGGGAGGACACATCAGGGAATGTCACCAACTTGCGGCGGTTGTCCGCAATGTAGTCCTCGTCGGCCTCGCGGCCCAGCAGGCGGTTGACGATGGTGACGACTTCCGCCCGGTCAATGGGGTCGTCGGCCCGGAAGGTGCCGTCGCCGTAGCCCTCCACCCAGCCGTGGATGGCGGCATCCTTGATATACTCC
This sequence comes from uncultured Agathobaculum sp., assembly GCF_963927765.1. Taxonomy (NCBI): domain Bacteria; kingdom Bacillati; phylum Bacillota; class Clostridia; order Eubacteriales; family Butyricicoccaceae; genus Agathobaculum; species uncultured Agathobaculum sp. The sequence goes on from NZ_CAWVCU010000056.1 coordinate 12,888, forward strand.
GCAGCCCAGTAGCCGTCGCTCACATCATCAAAGCCCTCGTACTGCTCCATGATTTCCTCGGCTCCATCGCCGTACACATCAAAAAACCGTGCGGCCATAGTGGTGAACTCGGCGCGGGTGATGGCCTTATCGCCCCGGTAGGTGCGGTCATTGTAGCCCACGACCACGCCGTAGCCGGTCAGGTACTCCACATAGCCCGCATACCACGCCTCCGGGTCAATATCCTTGAACTTCACATTATTTCCGCTGGGGATGCGCTCATCCAACTTGTCAGAGAGCAGGCGGGCAAAGATGGCCGCGGCCTCGCTCCGGCTCATGCTGCGCTCCGGGCCAAAGGTGCCGTCTGTGTAGCCGTAGATATGGGCTCCGTGGTACTCGGTTTCCGTGACAGCGGGAACGGTCAGTTTGCCGTCCTCGTCGGTTTCACCGCGCTCGCTCTGGCCCAGGTCGCCCTTGACGATCACCGTCACGCCCTCTTGGGGCTTGCGCTCGTTGTCCGTCACCGTGACAGTGATGCGGTTGTCCTCGTCCATATCGGTGCCATCCGGCAGGGTGACGGTAATATTGCCGCCCTTGCCGATGGATACCTCTGCATCCTCGATGGGGCGTCCGGTTTCGTAGTCCTCCACGGTGACAGTCAGGGTCCAGCGGTCGCCGTCCTCGTCCTCCCAGCCCACGGTTGTATCGCCGTCCTCATTGGTCATGCCGGTGGTGCCGGGGACGGTGATCTGGCCGCTGGCATTGGTGGCGTCCTCGCAGTAGTTGTCATGCTTATCCGTTACCGCAATGAACATACCCTCCACGGTGCTCTTATCCTTGGTGAGCAGGACAGTCACGGTAGTCTGGTCAGCATAATCCAAAATCCGGCTGTTAGGCAGGCGGATGGACAGGGTATCGTCCGCATGGAGGGTCACGGTGGCATTGGCAACGGGGTCCTTGGTGTCGGTATCCGTGACGATTACCAGATAGCCGCCCACAACGGCCTCGCCCTTGCTGTCCGTGGTGGCCTGATGGTAGATCTTTTCGATTTCCTCGGTTTCCAGCGTTTCGCCGCAGACCTCGCACTCCTTATGCTTGCAGCCCTCGCTGTCGGTGGTAGGCTCCTTGTCGATGATCCAGTCGCCGGGCTTGTGCCCTGCCGCCTCGGTGTAGTCGCCCTTGTAGGTGTCGCCGCAGCGGGTGCAGGTGTAGGTGGTGTAGCCCATCTCCGTGCAGGTCGGCTCGGTCACAACGGTTTCATAGTCATGGCCCAAAGCGTTCTCAATGACAGCCCCGCAGCGGGTGCAGAGCTGGGGCTGGGTACAGGTGGCCGGGTCGCCTTGGATATGGCCCGCGGCCTCGTCGCCCTCCAGACGTGTGGCTCCACAGCGGATACAGGTATACTCGGTCATACCCTCGCCGGTGCAGGTGGCCCCGGTGATCTCCTTGCCTTCATCCCAACTGTGGCCCAGCGGGTCGGTGTAGTCGGTGATGAACGAACTGCCGCAGCCCTCGCAGATATGGAGGGTGCGTCCGCCGCCCTCACAGGTAGCAGGGGTAATCTTGCTCACATAATTGTGGGGCAGCGCGGCGGTGATGTCCTCGATGTGGCGCTCCCCGCAGACCGTACACTCCCGCAGGGTATAGCCAGGGCTGGTGCAGGTGGCCGGAATGACGGTAGTGGAAAATTCATGCTCGGTCTGAGGCAGGTCGGTTTCCTTGACGCTGCCGCACCGCTCACAAATATCAATGGTCTTGCCGGGGACTTTGCAGGTGGCGTCCCGGATGACCACGCTCTGATAGGCGTGGCCCAGCGCGGCCTCATAGTCCCGCTTTTCGATCATGCCGCAGTCCACGCACAGGTAACGGTCATAGCCCAGGGTCAGGCAGGTGGGGTCCACGCTGTCCAGCAGCGTCCAGTTGTGATTCTCGCCGCAGCCCGTGTCCTCACAGCAGCAGCCGTCACAGTCCGGGTCCTGGCAGCCGCAGTCTGGATTGCCGCAGCCGCAGGTGCAGTTGCCGCTCTCATCTGTGGTTTCGTCCCGCAGGTGGACATATGCCACGCCGTCCTCCACCATGTCGGTGTTCTTGAATGTGTAGGTGATCTCGTAGTATACGGGATAGTCCCCGGCCTCGGTGTAGTTGGGGGCGGAAGTCAAAGTGCAGGCGTCCGCGCTGTGGCCGTAGCGGATGGCGGTGGTCACACCGGCCTCGGACAAGTCCGACACGGTGACAGTGTGGGGCTGTCCGTCCACTACGCCGAAGTAATCCGCAATGACAGCCTTGGCAGCGGTATAGGCGGTTTCGGTATAGCCGCAATCGGCACAGGAGTCCATCTCCACAAAGCGGTCATGGGCCAACTCAGGCCGGATGCTGCTCTCCATTGTGTGATGCTCCAGTGTGGAGTTTTCCTCCTTGAAGGTGCCATAGCAGAATCCGCAATACTCGCCGCTGGTGGTGATGACGCGGTGATACTCGCTGTCTACTTGCTCAACGGTGACTTCCTCGGGCAGCTCCTCGAAGAAGTCTGCCGCACAGTCATAGAGCCAATACACATTTTTGCCGCAGGCATAGCTGGTGGCCCCCATGTTGGTATTGAACGTGCCGCAGGTCTGACACACCGCTTTCGCCCAGTGGTAGCCGGTGTAGTAGGCGTCCTGACCGGGTGTGCCGTCCAGCAGGTCGCCCTTGCTCTCCCCGTCCAGGCAGGTGCCGTCTGAATACTTGACGTTGCGGGTCAGGGCCGTTTCTCCATTGCGGGTGTACTCCGGTACACGGAATACCTCAAACGAGGTAGCCTGCCCGCACTCGCAGCAGTTAAATGTTTCGATAGTCACTACGGAGTTGGCATCCAATTCGTTGGTACGGTTGAGCGCCTCAATCCAGTGTTCCGCTGGGTCATGGTAGTTGTCCTCCTGGGCGGCAAAGGCGGTGGGCACCATGCCGACGCACAGCACCACGGCCAGCAGCAGGGCCAATGCGGAACGGGCGCGTTTTTTCATGGTCATATAAGCATTACCTCCATATTTGATAAGAATTGAATAAAAAGGGGCAAAAAAATACGTCCCGACTTGGGACACAAAAACCGGGCCGGGGCAAGCACCAGCTGACGGGCGGCGCACCCGCCCCCAGCATGGACACAGGGCGCGCAAAGCGCGCCCTGTGAGGGTGTTATTCCCTTGGTGTCCGCTATCCTGCCGGATGGCCGCAGTCAAGGCCCGCCCCCGCAAGGGGGGTGGCTCGCGGGCGATTGCGCCAGCAATCGTCCGGCCTTGACGGCGGGCAGGCGGCGGGATACTCTCCCCGCAGGGGAGATAACACCCTTACCGTTCCGGCCGCTTAACTGGATTTCCCCGTGTATGCTCAGGGGGCGCGATATTGCGCTCAATGGAGTTCACCATCTTCTTGCTCATATCCTGCACGCTGTCCAGCGCCTGCCGCACCTCCGGCGTCGCCCATCCGCTGTACAGTTCCCCCAGACGGGACAGGTCCGGCATACTGCGCTCCACGCCGAACCTCCGGCATAGGATGCAGGAAATGCTCTGGGCGTCCAAATCACACTCGGCGCGGGTGTAGTAGGCGTTTACGCCCTTGGCGTGCAGTCGGGAGTGGGCCACTTCGGCAGCAATGGCGGCAAACGCCTCGTTGTCCGGATAATCCGGGTTGACCGCCAGCTCCATTTTGTCCGCGTCATAGTAGGCCGGGCAGTCCAGACTTCCGTCGATGACCACGGGCACGACGGAGTAGTTGAGCACGGTGGTCAGAGCCTTTTCCATCTCCGGCGAGCCGTTTTCCAGCGTGACCTTTTTGACCTCCCGCCCATAGGTCTGGGAAATGTCATAGGCGGGGGCCAGCACATAGCCTTTGCCAAAGGAACCGCGGGAGAAGATCTGAAAGCTCTTTCCGGCCTCGCTGTCCTTGACGCTGCGGCCCATGGTTTTCCACTTCTCCCGGGTGCCGAACTGGGTCACTTCGGGATTTTGGAACATGGCGAGGGCGATGTTGCCGGGGCTGTAATGGGGATTGTCCCCCTGAAGTTCAAGATACCGGACATACGCCTCGGGATTGCTGGCGATCTCCATGATGCCGGCGTCCTGCATGGCCGTGGCGTTGTCGCGTTCGGCCTGCCGTTCAAACTTCCAGCGCTCATCACTGGCGTTTTTCTGAGAAATAATGTCTGCAAGATTAGCGATACCAATTCCTCCTTATAAAATAAAATAATATAGTGATTTTCAGCGTGTGTGCTCCTTCTGCCGCACGGGTGCGGATTTCTCCATGCCCTTGGAGGCCGCTTGCAGCGCAGCCAGGCGGCCCCGGACAGAGGGCTTGCCCTCCGGCTGGGGGGTGTCAGGTGTCCTCGTCTGCGCTTTCGAGCCATTCCCGCGCTCGGGCGAGAATCTCCCTTGTTGAGCGCGGGGGGCGGCTTTTTTTGCGTCGCCTTCCTTGGAGTCTGCCTCCTTATCCTGCTCCTTCTGCTGCTCGGGCAGCGGGTAGCCCATGGCCTGAAATAGGGCGTTGAGCTTGGCGGAGTACCGCTCATTGGAGATGATGTCCACATCTGCGCCCTCTTTTCCCTTGGGACGGGCGATAACGTACAGGACGCCGTACTCTTTCGCCAACTTAGAAAATTGCTCCACGTCCTTGGCCTTGAGGGGCAGGACCATGGCCGGGGATGGGTCTTTCGTCAGTTTCTTGATGCTGGTTTTTCCGATGATCTTGCGGTCTGACTGGGCTAAAGCGATCAGCAGGGCGGCGACATTCTTAATGCCGGATGCCGCCAGCTTGACCGCAGTTTCCCCGGCTTGCAGGCTCTCTTTTACCATCAGGTCCGCCACTTCGCCGCTCACATCCACTTTGGCTCACCTCCCATCGCTGCCACCATCTCCGCGATAGTGCAAAGTTTGGCGTGTTCCTGCCAGTGTTTCATCTGACGCAGGACATGGGCGGCGCGTTTTTCCAATGGATATTCCGCCGCCTGCACCACGTCTGCCGCGGACTGCCCATAGTCCAGCAGGACAATGGTGCCGCGCAGCCCAATTTCGGTATCCTCCACATGGAAGTAAAAGGCGTCCACCGGCATATCCGGGAACAGGGTGTAGGCCGTCCAGCAGAGGTAGGCGTACTGCTCCGGCACATAGACCTCCGCGATGGGGAACAGATAGGATTTCTCCCGGCGTACCAGAAATAGGTAGTCCGCAGCCTCGCAGCGTTCCAGTTTCTGAATATCCAGCCGCAGGCTGTCCGGGTCTAAGGTAGGACGGCAATCACCGATCAGGCGGAGAAAATTTTTGAGATCTTGCTTGACGAGTTTTAACAGTGGTTTTGTGATGTTCCTGCTCCTTTCTTCGGGCGTCCCGGCAAAGCCGCTCCTGCTCCTGGATGCGTGGAATGGCCTGTTCGATCTGGCCGCAGGTTCTCAACCTTTGACGTAAGGGACGCAATATTTCGTTGATGGATTGTATCTCGCCGCCCACGTCCTGCCCCTGCCGTTTGAGACGGTACAGGTCTTTCCGCTGGTCCGTCAGGGCGTCTATCTCCGCTTGCAGCGCATCTCCCAGCATGGTGAGTTGGGCGGCGGTGTCTATGCGGTTGGCCTGCAAAAAGCGGAATTGCGCTGCATAGCGGTTCAGCCGCGTGACCTCCTTGCGGACGCTGAAGGGCAGGGGCGGACGCTTGGGGGACGGCCTCCGGATGCCTAACAGATACAGGTAGTGGACGTACAGGGCGCGAAAGCCCTTTAACTTTTGGCGGGGGCGGCGTGCCAGAGTCCCACGCTTGACGGTGTAGCGTCTGGGCGGCTTTGGCGGAGGGAGATGCGCGGTGGAGATACCGCTCCGCACCCCGGCCAGCCGCTCCTTGATGGCGTCCTCGGTATAGCCATCCCCCAGACTGGCAAGGCGGATAAAGCGAGCGCCGCCCGGTGGCCGGACGGCGGTGTACTTGACATTCGGGCCGCGCTTGATGGTATAGCCCATCTTGGCAAGCTGCTCCCAAAAGGTCTGATAGGTAAAAGCGCTGTTGATTGCGGCGTCCATGTCCTGCCGGATCAGGCCCCGCACTGTGGCCTTGCCGCTCTGCCCGGCGCTCCATTCCGCATAGTGTTCTCCCTTGGCCTCCGGCTCAATGACGGAAACGCCGTGGGCGCGGCTCACCTCGTTGGAGATGCCGCGAATATCCCGGTAGTAGTCCTGAAAGGTGTTGCGAAATTTAGCGCCGTCCATAAAGCCTACGGAATTGAACAGGATATGACAGTGGAGATGGTCGTGGTCTAAATGGGTGGAAACAATGACCTCATATTTGTCGCCCAGCAGCCTTTGGGCCAGCTCCACTCCCATTTCGTGGGCCTCGATGGGCGTCACCTCGCCGGGGGTGTAGGAATGGATGATATGGTAGCCCTGCACGCCGCCGCTCTTGCCCCAGCGGCGTTTGGTATCCATCATGTCCTGATAGGCGGTATCCAACTGGCAGTTGATTGCGGTGGCAAGGCGGGGGCCTCCATCCGGCAGGCTGGTTTTCTCCGGGTTGAGTACATAGTCGGCACAGTGATCCAGCCTTGCTCTTACGGGAATGATTTTGTCATAGGCCACTACACCGCCTCCCGCACCAACTGCCACGCCTGCTGCACCAGCTCTGACGCCGCATGGATCTCAGCGCGGGTGGCCTCGCCCCGGGCGTTGGCCTGGTGGGCCAGTTGATTGATGTTGTTGCCGATGGCGGACAGCTCCCGCAGCAGGGCTGCATAGGCATCCGGCGGACGGGGGCGCAGGTTCTCGCCCATGATGAGTTTGCGGATATGTGCATTGGCGTTGAGGCCGGTAGCCGCACATTGGCGCATGAGGTGTTCATGCTCTGCGTCGTTCAGCCACAGGCCAATGCAGCGGGGTCTTGTTCTCATGGCATCCTCCTCTCTGATTTTTATTTGTCCCAACTTGGGACAGATTTCGCTGGCCGTTTTGCGTCCCAACTTGGGACGGATTACGGGTGGGGTTTCAGGGGGTATCCCCCTGACAAGTGGCGTTTGTGGCACAAATGCCGTACTTGCGCGGACAGCGACGCCGGAGGCGTCGCTGGGCGCTGGCGCCTCTCAACGGCTGGGGGTCTTTGGCGCTTGCGTGCGGTTTTTCCGTTTCCATCCTTTTTGAAAGCGATGCTCCAGCATGATCCGTTTGGTAAGCTCGGCCTCATTTTCCGGGGCATAGCGGATGCGCTCGGGCTTGCCATAGCGCTCATACAAGTGTCGCCTGCACTTCTCGAACTCCGCATAGGCCAGCTTGGAAGTATGGCCGTTGGGATAGGTGATTTCCACCGTGGCCACAGGCAGCGCCGCCTGCTGGATACGCTGTACCTGCTCCCTGTAATGCAGGGGGAACACATTCCCAATGGCGGTTCCGTCCCGGTGGCCGGTAATGACGATTCGGTAGGCGCGTATTCCGTCTGCCTCGGACGCAAAGTGCGTCCAGATGATGTGTTCATCGGTTTCCCGCAGAAACACATCCCGCTCTTTGACGCACCACGTCCCGCAGGGGCGGCTCATCCAGTAAAAGGTGCGGTCCTCCATATTGGATTCCTGCACGGCTCTGGTGATCTTCCGCACGTCATAGTCAAAGTCCTCCTGATAGGCGTGGGTGTTCTCCTGCACCACACGGGAAAGAAATGGGATAATCTCAATCTGCCTTTCCATAGATCTGTTCCAGCCGCAGGGGGTCATAGTGGGGGGACAGGTACTTGTCCTCAAACTCGGCGGGGGTGTAGCTGCCGATCCCCAGCTCGGCCTTGAAGTCCTCCGGCCCAATGACAAGCCCCGCGCCCTCTGCGCCCTCCACCGGGACAGGGGTGAGCACGGTGCCGTAAAAGCCCTCGTCCACCTCGTTCATCAGGCGGCGGGGCTGGCCCCAGTCCTCCGGGGCCGCCTGCAACTCGTAGCAGTACATCCCCAGATGGACGGTCTGACGGCTGACCTTGTGGGGTGTATAGAGGGCGGGGATGCCAAAAATCTCGATTTCTTCCATCTTGGTGATGCTGGCGTTGATGACGTTCATAGTCGGTTCCTCCTATCGTTCCGGTGTGTTCTTGCTCTTGGCCGTGGGTTGGAGTTTTCGGGGGTCTGTCCCGTCTGTGGGGCAGATGGCAGGTATCCGGCTGGCGGCATAGATGGCGTCGCGGGTGAGCTGGCGCTGCCATGCCCCCTCGCTCCGCGCCCAGTGAAAGCCCCGGCTTTTTAGCTCTTTGCGGATTTCCGCCGGGGGTATCTCGTCAAAAAAGATTTGCAGACGGTTCATCTCGGCATTGGCAACCACCTTGCCGCCCGCAAATTCCCAGCCCTGAAAACCAACGTCCCGGTTGCGCTCCAGCTGCTTGATGCGCTCCTGTACCCGGTGGATCTCCTGATTGTTGTTGGACAGGGCGTAGGAGGGATACGGGGCAGTCACCCATGAATAGGCATCCACCATGCTGTTATCCAGCTCTGCGGCCAGCTCGGGCGATACGCCCTCACATCCCCGGCAGGTCTGGTGCTTGCGGTAGTAGGCGTTGACGGTTTTCATAAATGTTTGCTTTTCCTGCAACCGTGCCAGCTTGGCCTGCAACTTTTCCAGTGCCGCCGGGTCATCTGAGGAAATAGCAGTATTGCTCTCAGCTGCCCTTGCCTTATGCTCGTAATAATCCGCCTTTTCCGATGCGGCGATGGACTGCTCCATTTTCCGGTCTGACCGCTCCAGCAACTTCCGGTGCCCCCGCTCTGAGTGATGGCCCACCAAAATGGGCTGGCCGGGTGGAATGTGCTCCAGCATGGAAACAGATTCATGGGAAAGCTGGCTGCTCTGCTGACGGGCCTTTTCCGCCTTCTCCCGGTAACGGTCTATTCGGGCCTGTTTCCGTTCCTCGTAATCGTTCATAGGCTCACCGCCTTACTCGCGTCCCGGCGGGGTGGGATGGCTAAGCCCCTTAGAGGGCTTATTTTTGGTGCGCGGCTCCACTTTCAGAGTAATAGGTTTATTTTCGGCTGCGCCCAACAGGATTTCCGCCTGATGGAATTTCTGCTTGTAGGTCTTGATCTGCTCCGGCGTCAGCGAACAGAACGATTCTTCACCCTGCCCGCAGACGAAAAACGTGCCGAACACACCGCCATAGCCGCCCTCGATGCTCCGGTTGAACGGCAGGCGTTTTAGGATGCCTTCATCATTGCAGACGATAGCGACGGGTTCCTGATAGGGATAAATGGCTTGGATGCCCCCGCCCACAACAGCCTGCATCTCACGCAGGCCATTGATTTCCTTTTCATAGGGGGCATAGCCCGGTTCCACTACTAAAACATTCAGATAAAAAGTCCTCCTTTTTTGATTTTGATACAAAAAAAGCGCCTTTCGGCGCTGCTGTCAAAACCGTTATCTGGCTGGGGTTTTCATGCTGTCCTTGAGGGCTTGCTTGGCCTGCTGGCGCTCCTGCACCTTTTTCTGCAAGTCCAGCGCGTCAAACACCTTGCGTTTGACCTCGCTGGTGGTAGGCAGGCGGACATTGGGAAAATACTCCTTTAGCTCCGTACTGGTGAAAATATACTTCTGTTCCGGTTCAGGCTTTTCCTTGACGATGGAGGCGATCTTCTTCGTGTCCAGCGGCGCGGGTGCCTTTTCCTCACCTTGGGCCGGTGCCTTTTGCGCTGGGGCCTGCGGGGTGGACGGCGCTTTCACTGGAGGGGCTTTGGCAGCTGCCTTTTCCGCCACCTGCGCCGCCCGGCTGGCCTCCTTCAGCTGGGTAGCCTGCTCCAATGTGGGGGAATGGCCGCTGTCCTCGATAAAGTCCGCTACCTTGCCCTGCTCCTCCGGTTTCAAGTAGGACAGCTCCACCGCCGTATTGAACGCCAGCTTTTTATCGTCCACACGCTTTTTCAGCTCCGGCACAAGTGAGTCGATGCGGACAAGGCGGTTGACCTGATTGCGGCTCATACCCATGTCCTCGGCCACGATCTGGTCGGTGCGCTTGCTGGGGCCGGTGAGCTGGTCCATCTTGGAACGACGGCCCGCCTTGCGGGCCAGCGCCTCCATCTTCATCTTGGCGGCGCGGGCCAGTTCTGAGGTGGGAATATCCTGACGGTGCAGATTGCCGTCCACGCACTCGATCTGGGCGTCGTTGGTGTCCACTTGCTCGATGATGACCGGGACAGGATAATTCAGCTGCTTGGCAATGTCATGGCGGCGGTGGCCGGAGATCAGCTCCAGACCGCCGCCCTCACGGGGACGAGCCTTGACTGGCTCATTGATGCCGTTGGCCTTGATGGAGTCGAACAGCTCCTTGTAGTCGTCCACCTCACGGTTGACGGTAAAGGGGTGGTCCAGAAAATCAAAGAAATAGTCGGGATGCAGGCGGATGGAAAAGCCCTCGCCCTCTTGGGGGATAGGCAGGTCTTTCAGCGCCTTATCATCTGGTTTGTCCAGACGGTCTGCAAAAATCTGCGTGATTTTTACGCCCTTGGCCGGGTCTTTCGCCGCCTCTGCGGTTTTCGGTGGGACAGCGGCGGCAGGTGCGGCCTTGGCACCTGGCCCCTTGGCTGGCTCGGCGGGTTTCTTAGCATCAGTAGCAGGTGTGGCCTTGGCATCCGGCCCCTTGGCTGGTTCAGCGGGTTTCTTACCGTCAGCGGCGGGCGTAGTCTTGGCATCTGGTGCCTTGAGTGGCTCAACAGGTTTCTTGCCGTCAGCGGCGGGCGGGGCCTTGGTGTCCGATGCCTTGGGTGGCTCGGTGGGTTTCTTGCCGTCAGCCGTAGGCGTAGCCTTGGTATCCGGTGCCTTGGATGGTTCAATGGGTTTCTTGGCGTCAGTCGCAAGCGGGGTCTTGGTATCCGGCCTCTTGGACGGCTCAGTAGGTTTCTTACCATCAGATGCAGGCGCAGCCTTGGCATCCGGTGCCTTGGGTGGTTCGGTGGGGTTCTTGGCATCAGCCGCAGGCGGGGCCTTGGTGTCCGCCCCCTTGGGTGGTTCAACAGGTTTCATAGCGTCAGCGGCGGGGGTGTTTTGGGCATCTGGTGCTTTAGACGGTTCGGCGTGTTTCTTGCCATCAGCGGCGGGCGGGGCCTTGGCGTCTGGCGCTTTGGCTGGCTCAGTGGGTTTCTTGGCGTCAGCCGCAGGCGGGGCCTTGGTGTCCAGCCCCTTGGGCGGCTCAGCGGGTTTAGGGGGAGAATGGGATTGACTGTTGGAAGAGAAAAGTGTGTTCTGATTGGGGATTTCTTTGTTCTCGGGCATTGAATACCTCCTTTTTGTTCCCGGATAGCAAAAATGCGTCCCAAGTTGGGACGCAAAACGAAAGGCAGTATGCAGTTTTGCTCACTTCACCTCCTACGCCTGCTGGATTTACTGCCCGTATAGGTCATGCTGTACCTCGGCCTGAAAGTAATGCCCAATGGTAACGGGGGCATTATACAGGGCGGTCAGCAGATACCCTCGGATGTTGCGGATCTTGGTGGTGTTCTCCCTCATGCGGTCAAAGACGTACTCGATATGGGACTGCTCCAGCCGCCAGAAACGGTCCTTTACCGCCTCAATGGGAATCTCGCCGCCTCCAATGCGGATGGTGGGGCTGGTGCTGCAAAGCGTGTCGGTGATAAGGTCGAGGATCTCATCTACTTCCTCATGCCCGTACTGCTCTGCAAGCCTCTGGTACTCGATATTCTCTTTCACTTCTTCTCTGATCTCGCATCTATCCATCTGTCGTACTGCGATGCTTTGAGATGGATAGATAGATGGATCAAGATAACTATTTTCAGGATAGATTATATTATTATAACTTCCGTCGGATTTTCCGAAGTCTGCACTTCCGTTTTTCAGAAGTCTTGAAGTCTGGTTTTCCGCAGTCAAGACTTCTGATATTCCGAAGTCTTGACTGCCGGTTTTCAGAAGTCTGGGGTTCGGCTCATCCGGCTCGGGGGACGGTGCTGGCGGCTGGGGGATCTCGGTGGTGGTAAACTGCTTGACGTAGATTTTGGCTGGACGGCCTTGGCCCTGCTTGACGCGCTCGATCAGGCCGATGCCCTTGCCAGTATCCAGCTCGGCCAGCAGCTTGACGGCTTTATCATGCCCGCAGTTCAGATCAGCTTGTATTTCGTCCAGAGGGTAGTAAATATAAACGCGGCCCAACTCGTCATACCAGCCGTTTCGGGAGGACAGGCCCATGCGGTCCAGCAGCAGGCCATAAAGCAGTTTGGCGTCCGTGGACAGCCCCTTGAATTGCTGGCCTGTTATCAGCAGCCGGGGGATGCGGTAATAGCTGAAAGCATCCGACTGTCCGCCGTAGAAATAATCAAATGAAATCGTTTGGCTCATGGTGTCACTTCCTTTGCGGCATGATAAATCTGTCTCAACTTGGGACACAAAAAAAGGGGGGCGTTCACACGGAACGCCCCCCTTTTGGGAGTGCTGAGATGGCACGGATATGCCGATTTCATCATAGAAAAGGGAAAAGGCTTGTTTTCTCACGAAAACAAGCCTTTTGCGTACCCTTTGGTGGAGATAAGCGGGATCGAACCGCTGACCTCTTGAATGCCATTCAAGCGCTCTCCCAGCTGAGCTATACCCCCATATGAAACTATCCATTGCCGAAAGCTCTGCTAACAGATTCTGACGACAAAATATATTATACTCAGGTTTTGTAAAGATGTCAAGCAGAAAATCCAATATCCTGCGATATTCTGTGGGAATTTTCGGAATAAACAGCAAAACACCCGTGCGTGGAGAGAAGCACGGGTGTTTTGCGTTTGTGGGAAAGGAGATTATCAAAATGATACGGCATTCCGGTAAAACCGGAACGGTTTGTGCAAAAATCAGCGCTGGATGCGGCCCGAGCCGTCGCCGCCGGCCAGCTTTTCAACCTCGGCAACCGTGACCATGTTGTAGTCACCCTCGATGGAGTGCTTGAGCGCGGAAGCCGCAACGGCAAACTCCACCGCTTCCTGCGTGCTCTTGCCGGTCAGCAGCGAGTAGATCAAGCCGCCGCCGAACGAGTCGCCGCCGCCGACGCGGTCGATGATGTGCAGCTCGTACTTCTTGGAGAAGCAGTATTCGTCGGAAGCAACATCATACAGCATGGCACTCCAGCCGTTGTCGAACGCGGAGTGGGACTCGCGCAGGGTGATAGCAACCTTCTCGAAGCCGAACTTGTCGGCCAGCTGCTTGGCAACCGACTTGTAGCCCTCGCGGTTGATTTCGCCCGCGTAGATATCGGTTGCTTCGGCCTCGATGCCGAATACGTCCTTTGCGTCCTCCTCGTTGGAGATGCAGACGTCCACATACTGGCACAGGTCGGTCATAGCCTCGCGCGCCTGCTCACGGGTCCACAGCTTGCCGCGGTAGTTCAGGTCGCAGGAGATCTTGACGCCGTGCGCCTTAGCAGCCTGGCAGGCTTCACGGCAGATCTCAACCACATTCGGGCCGAGTGCCGGGGTGATACCAGTGAAGTGGAACCAGTCAACGCCCTCGAAAATCTTGTTCCAGTCAAAGTCAGCGGTGGTTGCTTCCTGAATTGCAGAGTGTGCACGGTCGTAAATGCAGACCGAGCCGCGCTGGGAAGCACCCTTCTCGTTGTAGTAGATGCCGACACGGTCACCGCCGCGGGTAATCATGCTGGTATCAACGCCATAGCGACGCAGGGAGTTAACAGCTGCCTGACCGATCGCATGTGCGGGCAGCTTGGTGATGTAAGCCGCGTCCAGACCATAGTTTGCCAGTGAAACAGCCACGTTGGCCTCGCCGCCGCCAAAGGTGAACTCGAGGTGGTCAGCCTGTACGAAACGCTCGTAGTTGTACGGCTGGAGACGAACCATCAGTTCGCCGAACGTTACGATTTTCATATTCAAATCCTCCGTATTCCGTGTGTTTGTGAATCATCCCTGCTTGCCGACCAGATGGATCGCAAAGCCGCAGATCTCATCGGTCAGATAAATGGCGTTCAGGGTGCCGTCCTCCTTAAATTTAGCGGTGGCGTCGTTGAAGGTGAAGCCGCGCGCTTCCAGCTCGGTCTTGGCAGCTGCCACATCCGGGGTGCCAATGGCGATGTGGCCGTTTTTGCCCATATAAGGCTCTTTCATTAGTTCGATATCACCCGCGAAGAACGAGCTGTTGCCCTCCTTGACGGCAAAGCCGAACAGGGTCTGGAACATCTCGGCGGCCTTCTGCGCTTCTTCTTTATTAGCGGCATTGATGCCGATGTGCGCCAGCGAATACTTAGCCATTGCGCGCCTCTTTCACGATCTCGACCGACTTCTTGCACAGGTCGGTGATCTCATCCCACTTGCCGTTGTCGATTAGGTCAGCGGTGACCATGTAGGAACCGCCGCAGGCCGCAATAACCGGATTCTTGACGTAGTCCGCGAGGTTTTTCAGAGAGATGCCGCCGGTCGGCATGACCTTGAACATCGGGAACGGAGCGCTCATCGCCTTGATCTTAGCAATGCCGCCGGACTGTTCCGCGGGGAAGAACTTGAGCACTTCCAGACCGAACTTATAAGCGGTGTGGTAGTCGGTCGGGGTGGTGCAGCCGGGGAAGATCTGGATGCCGATTTTCTGGCAGTAAGCGACCAGCTCGGGGTCCATGCCGGGGGTGACGATGAACTGCGCGCCTGCCGCGACGGCTTCATCAATCTGGGCGGTGGTGAGCACGGTGCCTGCGCCGACCAGCATTTCCGGGAAGTTGTCGCGCATCAGCTTGATGGCGGTGGCAGCGCCTGCCGCACGGAACGTAACCTCCGCTACCGGTACGCCGCCTGCAATCAGTGCCTTGGCCAGCGGGATTGCGTCACGCTCGGGGTGGTTGAGCTTGATAACCGGGACAACGCCGATGGACTGAACCTTTTTTTCCATTTCATTCATTGCGATCTTCCTCCGTATTTCGTATTATGGAATGCCGTTTCATAAATGCTTTTGATGCTTTTATTATAAAACTTTACCGTCAGAATGCAAGAGTTTTTCCAAGACAATCTGTGCAAAGTTTCCCTTGTTTTTTTGGTGAAAATCCATTAAAATGGAACAAAGTTTTATAATGCGGAACGAAAGGGGCCTCGTTATGGCAGAATCCTCGTCTGTACAGTCGCTTGACCGCGCGTTTGACTTGCTGGAGCTGCTGTGCAAGAGCAGGAATGGGATGAGCATTGGCGCATTGTCGGCGGAAACCGGCCTGCATAAGAGTACGGTACATCGCCTGCTGTCGAGCATGTGCATGCGCGGCTATGTCCAGCGCGATGCAGCGACCAGCATTTACCGAGCCGGTATGCGTTTGTGTGAACTGGGCAGTTTTGTGATGGAAAACATGGATGTGGTGGAGCGTGCGCGCTGGCCGATGGATCATCTCAGCCGGGAAACGGAGGAGACGGTGCATCTGGTGATGCGGGAGGAAAACGACATCGTTTATATTCATAAAGTGGAAAGCGACCATGGTGCAATTCGGATGTTTTCGCGCATCGGTATGCGCCGTCCGCTCTATTGCACGGGCGTGGGAAAGGCCATTCTGGCTACGTGGCCGGATAAAGAGGTGCATGCCCTCTGGCAGGAGAGCGATATCAAGCCGTGGACAGCCCACACGATCGTGTCCGAGGATGCGTTTTTTCATGAGCTGGAGCGGGTGCGCCGGCTGGGCTATGCCTTAGATGATGAGGAAAACGAGCTGGGGGTGCGCTGCATTGCCGCAGCCATTCCGGATTATCGAGGACGTGCGTCCTATGCGGTTTCGGTTTCCGCGCCGATCAGCCGTATGTCGGATGAGCGCATCGGGCTGCTGCGCGGCCCGCTGTTGCAGGCATGTGATGAGATCGCGGCCGCACTGGGCGGCAGTATGAGCCGCGGATAAACCGGTTGCGGCTACGGCAGTCCCCACAGAAGGGACACGGGAATAGGAGTGAATGAATGGCAGTTACATTGGCGGAGATCGCGGCGCTGGCAGGCGTTTCGCGCGGCACGGTGGATCGTGCGCTCAATAACCGCGGGCGGGTAGATGCCAAGGTAGCCGCACGGGTGCGGCATATCGCGGTGGAAATGGGCTATCGTCCCAACCGGGCGGGCAGGATGCTGGCTTTGGCAAAGCATCCGATCAAAATCGGTGTGATCGTGCAGTCGGTGGAAACCATGTTTATGCATATGGTGTATGAGGAGACCCGCCGCGCGTGTGTGCGGCTGAAAAGCGAGGGCGCAGAGGTGCTGCTGCGTCCGCTGGAGGGGGTAGATGCGTCGCGCCAGCTTGCCGCGATCGACGAGTTGGTGGCGGCCGGGATGAATGGCCTTGCAATCACACCCGTAGAGGATGATACGGTGCGCGCGCGTCTGCGTGCCTTGTCGGAAGAGATACCGGTGGTCACATTCAATACGGATCTCTCGGAATCCGGACGCTTGTGCTATGTCGGACCGGACAATTATGCCTGTGGACGTGCTTGCGCGGGGCTGATGAACTTGCTGCTTGCAGGCGGCGGCGAAGTGTTGGTGGTGGCGGGACAGGAAAACAACCTGTCTCACCGGCAGCGGGTAGAGGGGTTCTGCGACGAAGCAGCGTCGCATTTCCCCGGCTTGAAGCTGCTGCCGCCGGAGACCTGCGGAGACGATCAGCAGCTTGCTTATGATATTGTATGCAGAACCGTGCGTGAGCATCCGGATTTGCGCGGCATCTATGTTTCGGTCAACGGACAGATCGGCGCGTGTGATGCGCTGCGTGAGTTGGGCTTGCAGGGAAAGGTGCATCTGATCTGTCACGACCTGTCCGAGGCGAACGCGGACAACATCCGCGCCGGTCTGATCGACTTTTTGATCGATCAGGACGCGCATTTGCAGGGCGTTCGACCGATGGAGCTGCTGCTGGATTATTTGCTGGTCGGGGAAAAACCGGAAAGCGATTGTATTTTGGCGCGCATTGATATTCGCAACCGATATAATGTATAAGCGCGGCGGCAGAGGAGGAATCGGCGTATGATGGAACAGGTTCGGCTGCCGCACGGCGTTTTGACCCATTTCGGCGCGGCGGCGGGGGAGAAAAAGCCTGCGCTGGTGATTTGTCCGGGCGGCGGCTATGAATTTTGCTCGATCCGGGAAGGCGCGCCCGTGGCGCGGGCGTTTGCGCGGGACGGCATCGAGTCGTTTGTGCTGGAATACGACTGTTCGGCGCCGCTGCTCGCCAGGCAGCCGGTGCGCACGCTGTCCGCGGCGGTTGCGTGGGTGCGGGAGAACGCCGCACGTTTTAGTGTGGATGCTGACCGCATCGCGGTCGGCGGTTTTTCTGCGGGCGCGCATCTGGCGGGTACGCTGGCCGCAGTTTGGAATAAGCCGGAGTGGTTTGAAGCAGGCACGGAACTGTCGAAGCATCGGCCTTTTGCGGCGGTGTTAGGATATCCTGTCGTTTCGGCGGGCGAATATGCGCACCGCGGCAGTTTTGTGCGTCTTGCGGGCGAGGATATAGCGCAGCAGCAGGCGTTTTCACTCGAAAAACTGGTAGATGCAGACACGCCGCCGGTGTTTTTGTGGCATACACTGACCGACGCGACCGTGCCGGTTGAAAACACGCTGTTGCTGGAAGCCGCGCTACGCAAAGCGGGTGTACCGCATGAGGTGCATTTGTTCCCGCACGGTGTACATGGGCTGGCGTTGGCGGATTTTGAAACCTACGACCCGGCGCGTGGCCGTCGTCCGGACCGGCATCTGGCCCGTTGGCAGGCGCTGTGTGCGGAGTGGTTAAAGGAGTTATGACCATGGAAATAGGACACACGCAGCCAACGGATCTGCCGGAGCTGCTTGAGATTTTTGCGAATGCGCGTCGTTTTATGGCGGAAAACGGCAACCCAAACCAGTGGGGCGACCATACGCCGACGGTAGACATGCTGAAAGCGGATATCGCGGCAGGATGCAGCTATGTCTGTGTGCAGGACGGACGGATCGCAGCGACGTTTTTCCTCTCCACGGCGGGTGAGCCGACCTACCGTGTCATCCGCGAAGGGGCTTGGTTGGACGACGCACCTTATGGCGTCGTGCATCGTATCGCCGCGGCGCAGCAGGGGCACGGTGCGGCGGCGTATTGTCTCGAGTGGTGTCTGGCCCGGTGCGGCAACATCCGCATTGACACGCACCGCGACAACCGGCCGATGCAGCGGCTGCTCGCGCGGCTGGGCCACACCTAGTGCGGACTGATTGATCTGGAAGAGGGGCGCGGTGAGCGGCTGGCCTTTCAGAAGCGGCTGGAAAAAGCATAAAATAAACCACCTTGAAAGAGGTGGTTTTCTTTTTGATAAAAATAAAATAAAAGATTGACTTTAATAAAATTAAAGCATATACTGAAAATAGAAAAAGGAGGTGGGTGCATGGCGATTGAGGTGGTGCCCGGCTGGATGGCGCAGCTGGAGGAGGAGGACGTGGCGTTTATCAAGCGGTTCGTGCTTGCGTCCGGTTCGCTCAAGCAGATTGCAGGCGAATACGGCGTGACCTATCCAACCGTGCGCCTGCGGCTCGACCGGCTGATTCAGAAGATCGAACTGGGCGAGCGGGAGGACGAGGACCCGTATGTGGCGCTTATCAAGCGGATGGCGGTGAATGATAAGCTGGACTTCGATACCGCGAAGATTCTGATTCACGCCTACAAACAGCGCCGCGCGGACGGCGCGGAGAAGGGATAGGGAGGTGCGTTTTTATGGCAACATTCGATACAATGGCAATCGTGGTGATTGCGGTCAATCTGTGTCTGTGGCTTGCGATTCTGGTGGGGATCGTCGCATTGCAGGTGTTCCTGTCACGCCGCAAAGCATGGTGGCCGGGGCTGGTGATGCCCGCGTGCACGCTGCCGGGTGTACTGCTGGTGCTGCCGAATGTATTGTTCAATGCGCTGTCTCAGGCAGAAAACGCGGGACAGGCGCTTCTGGTGGTGCTGGGTTCTGCGCTCTGCCTGCTGCCGACGCTGGTGCTGCTTGCAGTTTATTTTCTCTGCCGTCGCAGCCAAAAACACAAAAAGCAGCTTGATAAAATGAACATACAGGATCTGTAAAGTCAAAAAAGGAGGATGGATGATGTTTTTTCCGTTTCATATTTTGGTGCTGGTGTTGCTGCTTGCCGCGGTCATCGCCCTGCAAGTGTTTCTCTCGCGCCGCAAGGCATGGTGGCCGGGATTGGTGCTTCCGGTGCTGGAAGTGCTTTACTCGATTTTTGCAATCGCTTCTGCCATTGCCGGATATTATGAGGTATATGGCAAGGGTGTGCCGGTGACGGCGTCGCTGATCTGTGATACATTTCTTGCGTTTTTGCAGTGCAACATTTTTACATTGGTGCTGCTCGCAGTCTATTTTGTTTGCCGTCGCGGAGAAAAACGCAAAAGGCAGCTGGATAAAATGAACATACAGGATTTATGAACGCAAAAAACCGCCGTTTCGGACAGACGCATCCAAAACGGCGGTGATTTTTATGATTCGGGCAACGCTCTGCGGCGTGCGGGGGACAGATAACTGCCGACAGCGGCAGCCATTTCTTTGGAAGCGACCACTTTGTCGGCCAGCGTGACGATCCATGCGATACGTGTGCGCGGCATGGCTGCAAGAGGGAACATATGCCGTGCGATGGCTTCGCACTCCTCGCTCGAAAGGCCGAACATGCATCTGGCGCGCTCTGCCGCGATATGTCCATGCACAAAGGCATGCATGCGCATGATGCGCTGGATGCCGGAAAACCGGTGCAGATAGCGGCGGAACAAATCGCCGCGCCAGTCATAGCCAAAAAAGTCATGCAGCAGCGCTGCACGGACAACAGAAGCGGTTTCGTCCCCGGACAGACGCATCCGGCGGGCGATTGCATAAGCGGCTTCCGCTACGGCAACCGAGTGGTCGTATACCGAATTTTCGGCGCCGTGATGTTGAAACAGACGCAGCTGCTGAAAACGCGGGTGCTCCAGAATATGTCCCACAAGCTGCTGGATCTCGCTGTCCAATGGACTCACCCCTTTCGTTAGGTTCTGTCTTTATTATATGCCGCAGTCTGCACAAAAACAATGGGGGAATTGTTACAATATTGTGACATTTTACGGGAGCGGCTGGAGCAGCTGTCGGGTGACATGTCGGTGCAGCAGCAAAGCAGCGGCAAGACCGACGGCTTCGGCCAGCGGGAAGGAAAACCAGATGGCAGTAAGGCTGATGCGGGAGAGCACCACCGCCGCGGGCAAAATGACGATCAGCTGGCGGAGCAGCGCGACCCAAAGCGATTCACTGCTCCGTCCTAGACCTTGCATGCAGCCCGACAGGATGACCGAAGCGCCCGCAAAGCAGAATGACACGGAAATGATGCGGATGGCGGGCACGCCGATGGCAAGCATGGCGCTCGATGCATCGAACAGACGCAGCAGCGGCACGGGGATCAGTTCAAACAAGATCGTCCCCGCCGCCATAATGCCGACGGCCAGCAGAAGCGCATAGCGCGTGATGCGTTCGATGCGGCGGCGGTTTTTCGCGCCGAAGTTGTAGCCGATCATCGGAATGAGCGCGTTATTCAGGCCATAGATCGGCATAAACAGAAAGTTTTGCAGCTTGTAGTATACACCGTAAAAGCTGACGGCGGTCTGCGAAAACGGTATCAGAATGCGGTTTAGGCCGACCGTCAGCACGCTCAGCAGCGACTGCTGCACCGCTGCGGGCAGGCCGATGCGCACGATCTCGCCAAGGATGCCGCCGTCCGGTCGGAAACCGCGCAGATGCAGGCGTACATCATGGTTAAAGCGCACATTGATGAAAAAACCGATGCCCATGGCGATGATCTGGGACAGGACGGTGGCAAGCGCGGCGCCCGTCGTGCCGAGGGCGGGGCAGCCGAGCAGGCCGAAAATCATAATCGGGTCAAGGATGCAGTTGAGCACAGCGCCGATCAGCTGCGTGACCATATGATAGACCGTGTTGCCGGTCGCCTGCATCAGACGCTCGGCCACGAACAGCAGGAACACGCCGCATGAAGCGACGGTGACCACGGTCACATAGCTGGTGCCCATCTCGATGACGGCGGGTACGTCGGTGAACAGCGCGATAAAACCGCGGCCGAACAGCAGACCGAGTACGGCGAACACCAGCCAGAAGCACAGGGACAGGAATACGCCGTTGGCAGCGACCGCGTTGGCTTCCTCCTGCTTTTTCTGCCCGAGCCGCCGCGAGAGCAGCGCGTTGACGCCCACACCCGTGCCGGTCGCTACTGCAATCATCAAAAGCTGCACCGGAAAGGCGAGCGAGACCGCGGTCAGTGCGTCCTCGCTGATGCGCGCGACGAACGCACTGTCTACAATATTATAAAGTGCCTGCACCAGCATGGACAGCATGATCGGAAAGGACATCGTGATAATCAGTCGGCCTTCGGACATGGTGCCCATCTTGTTTTCTGCTGCCATCAAACCACCTCAATTCTATGTCCTATCATACCAGAAAATGCACAAACAAAAAAGACCTGCCGGAGCAGGTCTTTTGTTTGATGTTTTACAGCGCAACCGGGGTGTCAAGGATCATCTGTCGATATGGCAGATCCTCAAAACCGAGAATGTGGTAGAGCGCGGCGGCGCGCGGGTTTTCTTCGGTCACTTCCAGACGGTACCGCGCGGCAGTATTGTATTTCTCGTGTACCGCGGCAATCATTTTGCTGCCCACGCCCTTGCCGCGCATGGTTTCGTCCACCATCAGTTCCTCCAGCCAGACGCAGAGGCCGCCCGCTTCGTTCGACCACGTCAGCGCCAGCAGGCAGTACGCCACCGGCTGACCGTCCTCCTCTGCGATCAGGCAGTCGGCATACGGGCTGCCATGCATCAGCAGTTCAAAGGTGCGTTCCGCGTTTTGCGCGGGAATGTCATGGCAGACGGCAGGCGAGTGGTAAAACGCATGCACGCTGCGGATGAAATAGTCACGGTCGCGGGACTCGATCGACCGGATCAGCATAGTAAAACCTCCTGTTTTTTGGCTTATTCGCTTCTGTTTTCGTGCAGATACGTCGCTTCCAGATCGGAAAGATGCAGCTTGACGGCAAGCGGGTATTTCTCAAACGCATGCGCCAGCGAAAAACTGCCGCCGCGCACAGAATCGTCAAAGCCACCCATGTGCCAGCGCACTGCCATGGCCTCCTCGGTTTTCAGGCGCAGGAAGCGCTCGATCAGATAGACGGATTTTTCGCCGTGTCCATAGGGGAATTGGTCGTCGATTGCGTAAACCGGCACCTTTTCCCATTCGCCGCGGTCGTTTTTGCGGTTGCGCAGCTCGGTCTTGTAAAATCCGGCCTTGCACAGGTCGTGCAGGAGCGAGACAAGCGTAAAGCTTTCCAGATTATCGGTTTCCGGGTTATAATGCTTGGAAATCAACACGTTATAGACGTTGAGCGAGTGGTCGAGCAGACCGCCTTCATAGGCCGCGTGGAAGCGTGTGGATGCGGGCGCGGTGAAAAAGTCGGTCGTTTCCATCCATGCGAGCAGCTTATCCGCGCCCGGACGGTGAATATTTTTGTTATAGGTTTCGATAAACAGTTCTTTACTGGTCATGGTATTCCTCCATTCGGGCACGGGCATGTGCCAAAAGCGCCTTCCGCGTGTTGTCCAGCGTGCCGTCTACGACGGCGTCCAACAGGTCGTGCAGCATGGCCCCGATCGCAGGTCCATGTAGGCCGAGTGAGGTCAGGTCGTTCCCGTTCACCGCAAGCTGCCGCAACGACAGACAGGCATCCTGCGCGAGCACCGTATTCAGCCGTCGCTCGGTTTCCCACAGCGCTACGACGTTGTCCGGGTGCGTCCCTTGGCCGACGGCATCGCCCTTTTTGATCGCCAATAGGTCGCGGAAGCGGTTTTCACCGATCTGCACCAGCCGGCGGCGCACCAGCTTGTCGCTGTCGCCCAGCGAGCGGTCGTGCTGCTCGACCAGCAGCAGAATGCGTGCAATTTGTTCACTGGAAAAGCGCAAACGGCGTGTGAGCGTCTCCGCAATCTCGCGGCTGACCTGTGGGTGTCCGTAGAAATGTCCGACGCCGTTTTCATCCACGGTTTTGCAGGCGGGTTTGCCGCTGTCATGCAGCAGCGTTGCCCAACGCAAACAGGGTTCCGCAGGCACCTGCCCGACCGCGCGGATGCTGTGCTCCCAAACATCATATAAGTGATGCGGATTTTGCTGTGCGCAGTCCACCATCGGGGCAAGCTCGGGCAGCACTGCGGTCAAAATGTCGGAAAAGTCCCGCAGCGCCCGCGTCGCAAACCGACCGCACAACAAGCCGGTCAGTTCTTCGCGCACACGCTCGGCCGCAACGCAGGACAACCGGCCAACCTGTCGCCGCATGGCCGCAGCGGTTTCGGTTTCCACCGTGAAGCCAAGCTGAGACGCAAAGCGCACGCCGCGCAAAATGCGCAGCGCGTCCTCCTGAAAGCGTGCATCCGGGTCGCCCACCGCGCGCAGCACACCGTCCTGCAAATCGTCCAGACCACCATACGGGTCGCACAGGCCGCGGTCTGGGTGCCATGCCATTGCGCCGACTGTGAAATCCCGCCGCGCAAGGTCGGCGGTCACATCGGGCACAAAGCGCACGCCGTCCGGATGTCGCCCGTCCGAATAGCCGCCGTCCGCGCGGAAAGAGGTGATCTCCAGTGGGCCGTCGTCGGTTAAGACGGTCAGCGTGCCGTGCTTCAGGCCGGTTTCGAGCACGCGCTCTCTCGCGAATACCGCCTGCATCTCGGTAGGCTTGGCTGCGGTGCAAAGATCCCAGTCGTGCGGCTGGGCACCGCGCAGACTGTCACGCACGCAGCCGCCGACCGCCCATGCCTCATATCCGGCATCCTCAAGCCGTGCAATGGCGCGTGCGGCATGCGCGGGCAGATCAATCACGTTTTCCCTCTTTCTGCTGCAGCTTATAGGATGTGCCGTCCGGGTTGATCACTACGGTGTTGTCCAGCTGGGCTTTCAGGCTCTGGCGAAAGCCAGCAACGTATTCCGCGCGCAGCGCTTGCTGCTCCGCCTTTTCCGCATCGGTCAGTCCCTCGGTTTTTGCTTTTTTTGCGAGCGCGTTGATGCGCGCGATTTTTTCATCGGTCATAACCGTTTTCCTCCGTCAAATTTGGATATGCACTTATTATAGCAAACGGCGCGGGCAAAGTCGAGCAAAGGATGCGCATGCTTGACCGGATTTTCTCAGCGTGATACAATACCCTTGTGTCAAAAATCCTCGTAAAGGAGTTTTATCATATGAAGATGGAAACCAAATGCCTGCATGAGGGCTATAAGCCCGAGAACGGCGGTCCGGGCGTCATGCCCATTGTGCAGTCTACTACCTACCGCTTTGATTCGACTGCACACATTGCGGGCCTGTTCGATATGCCGACTGAGTTCATGTACTCGCGTTTTGCCAACCCGACCTGTGACGCGGTCGAGAAGAAGATCTCTTCCCTGGAAGGCGGCGCGGGCGCGATGCTGACCAGCTCCGGTCAGGCAGCCAATCTGCTCGCCATTCTCAATCTGTGCTCGGCGGGCGACAGCTTCATTGCTGTTTCCACCATCTACGGCGGCACGATCAACCTGTTTGGTGTAACGCTCAAAAAGTTTGGCATCGAGTGCATCTGGGCGGACGCGGAAGCCCCCGCGGAAGAGGTGCAGAAGCTCTTTAAGCCCAACACCAAGGCGGTGTTTGGTGAAACGCTGGCAAACCCCGCGCTGACCGTGTTTGACATTGAAAAATGGGCGAATATCGCGCACAAGAACGGCGTGCCGCTGATCGTAGACAACACCTTTGCCACCCCGGTTCTGTGCCGTCCGTTTGAGTGGGGCGCGGATATCGTCACGCACTCGACCACCAAGTACATGGACGGTCATGCCGTGCAGGGCGGCGGCGTGATCGTGGACAGCGGCAAGTTCGACTGGGCCGCTTCGGGCAAGTTTCCGGATTTCACCGAGCCGGACGAGAGCTACCACGGCGTTGTCTACACGCGCGACTTCGGCAATCTGGCCTATATCATCAAGGCGCGCATGCAGCTGATGCGTGACTTTGGCTGCTATCCGGCGGCGCACTCTGCTTTCCTGCTCAACCTCGGTCTGGAGACCCTGCCCGTGCGCATGAAGCAGTACTGCGAGAACGCGCTGACGGTTGCAAAGCATCTGGAGAAGTCGGATAAGATCGCTTCCGTGCGCTATCCTGCGCTGCCGGGCAACGAGCAGTATGATCGCGCGCAGAAATATCTGCCGCTCGGCACTTCGGGCGTGATGAGTATTGATATCAAGGGTGGCCGCACGCCTGCCATGAAGTTCATGGACAGCGTAAAGCTGGCCTGCAACGAGGTGCATGTTGCGGATATCCGCACGTGCGTGCTGCATCCGGCGAGCGAGACCCACCGTCAGCTGACCGACGAGCAGCTGGTTGCGGCGGGCATTGAGCCGGGTCTGGTGCGTCTGTCTGTTGGTTTGGAAAATGTCGAGGATATCATTGCTGACCTCGATCAGGCGCTGGCGCAGCTGGATTGAGCGTAAGCTGGTTGAGTATTTGAAAAGAAGAGTTTATACAAAGGAAGGCCGCATCATGCGGCCTTCCTTTGTGTTGGTGTGCATATCAGGTTGAAATAAGTCACATGGCTGATAAGCCGGATTGGCAAAAATTTTAACGACTTATATATACCGGAAAGCGGTGTATAGCTTGAAAATTCATAGACATTTACTCGAATATATGATATACTGACCCTGTTGGACAGCATTTTGTCCACAATGTGAGTAGAAGAAAAAGTTGGATTTATTGAGAATTTATATTAATTAAAAAAATATATTAAATTTCATAAAATGCTATTGACATTTCCGTGGAACAATACTATACTGAGGATGTTCCAATGAGAGAAAGGAAGGAACAGTTTGAGAATCACACATGAAGCGGATTATGCAATCCGCGTGACCTATTGCCTGGCGCTGGCAGGGGGCAAACAGTGTGCAAAGGATGTTGCAGAGTCGGCGGGCGTAACGCTGCGCTTCGCGCTCAAAATTTTGCGCAAGTTGACCCAGTCCGGCATCACCAAGTCCTATAAGGGCGTGGCAGGCGGGTATGAGCTCAATCGGCTGCCTTCCGAAATTTCGCTGGGTGAGATCATTGAATGCATTGACGGACCGATTGCAATCAATCATTGTCTGGCCAATGAATTTCAGTGTACCCGAGTAGGCAACCGGAAGGAATGCGATTTCCATCGCGTGTTCTCCGAGATCAATCGGTCTCTGCGGGAGCAGCTTTGTTCCATTACGATGGATCGTTTTCTTCCGTCCCCAAAATAAACCATTTCAAAAAGGATATTAGGAGGAAAAAATCATGAAGAAGTTTGTTTGTTCCGTATGCGGTTATGTTCACGAAGGCGAAGCAGCTCCGGCTGAGTGCCCGGTTTGCCACGCTCCGGCTGAGAAGTTCAAGGAGCAGTCCGGCGAGAAGACCTGGGCGGCTGAGCACGTTGTTGGCGTAGCACAGGGCGCTCCGGAAGACATCATGAAGGATCTGCGTGCAAACTTCGAGGGCGAGTGCACTGAGGTTGGCATGTATCTGGCGATGGCTCGCGTTGCGCATCGTGAAGGCTATCCGGAAATCGGCCTGTACTGGGAGAAGGCTGCTTTCGAGGAAGC
The DNA here is from genome assembly GCF_963927765.1 of uncultured Agathobaculum sp. NCBI lineage: Bacteria > Bacillati > Bacillota > Clostridia > Eubacteriales > Butyricicoccaceae > Agathobaculum > uncultured Agathobaculum sp. Next base: position 39,436 of record NZ_CAWVCU010000056.1, read on the forward strand.
AGAGCATGCTGCTAAGTTTGCGGAACTGCTGGGCGAGGTCGTAACCGACTCCACCAAGAAGAACCTCGAGATGCGTGTTGACGCTGAGAATGGCGCTACCGCTGGCAAGTTCGATCTGGCAAAGCGCGCTAAGGCTCTGAACCTGGATGCGATCCACGATACTGTACATGAGATGGCTCGCGACGAAGCTCGTCACGGCAAGGCTTTCGAGGGCCTGCTGCAGCGCTACTTCGGCTAAGAAAAGCTGTCAGGAAGGAACCGGTTCGTCCGGTTCCTTCTTTTTATTGAATGATGCAAAAAAAGCGGCCTGCCGGTGCAGACCGCTTTTTATGATTAAGCAAAAAATATCGAACCGATTGACACAAGCAGCGCGGTCAACAGGCCGGCCACACCGATGGCAAGGCCGCTCATTGCGCCTTCGGTTTCGCCCAACTCAATGGCGCGCGAAGTGCCGACCGCGTGGGCGGCGGTGCCGATGGACAAGCCCATCTGCACCGGATTGCGCACACCGATGCATTTCAGGAAGGTTGGCAGCAGGATTGCTCCCACAATGCCGGTGAATACGACTGCAATGGCAGTCACCGGTGCCAGACCGCCTAACATTTCGGAAAGCGCTACGCCGATCGGCGTAGTGACCGATTTGGGCACCAGCGAACGGGTGGTTGCGTCAGACAAGCCGAACAGCCGGCAGAAGAACAGTACGCTCAGAATGGAGGTCAACGAGCCGACCAAGGCACCGGCAAGAATGGGCACCAGATTCTTTTTCAGCACATCCAGCTTGCGGTAAATCGGTACGGCGAGCGCCACGGTCGCCGGGGTCAGGAAAAAGGAAATCAGCTGACCGGCGCTTTCATAGGTTTGGTAGGTAGTGCCGGTCGCGACCAGCAGCACGCCAACCAGTATGGCGGAGATCAGCAGGGGATTGCACAGCGCCGAACCGGTTTTTTGCTGGATCTTGACGCCCAGTGCATAACAGCCGATGGATAGCGCCATCCAGAAGGTGGAGGAGGAAAGCAACTCAGTCATGGTCAAACGCCTCCTCGCTTTCACGGTGCTGCAAGCGGAACACGATGTGAACAGTGAACGCGGTGGCCGTCGCGGTGCACAGCGTCGTCAGCACGCACACTGCAAGCATAGCCAGGATTTCGATTTTGATCTGTGCGAAAATCTCCAGCACGCCCAAGCAGGCGGGCAGGAAAAAGAACGCCATGTTTTGCAGCAAAAAATCTGCTGTGTGCTCGACATGGTTCAGTCGTATTGGGCCGAAAATCAGCAGTAAAAGCAGCAGTGTCAGTCCGAGCACATTGCCGGGCAGCGCGCCGTGCAGAAGGATGGAAAGCGCGTCGCCTGCGACGCAGCAGGCGATCAGGACGCCCAGTTGCCGAATGTAGTTCAAGGGGTTTCGTCTTCTTTCTCGGTTTCGTAGTCTGCGGTCATGGCGCCCAGCAGGGTCTGGTAAATCGCCTCCGCGTTGTTTTTGAAGGTGCGCTCAAGCATCGCGGCCTGTCCGCGGCTGACCACATCCATTTCAATGGCGAACACCTGCTCCATCTCCATGCGGACGGTCAGGTCGTTGGCGGCGCGCTCGGTCACGGAGGTATGAATCGCGGCATCGCGCCGAATCTGGCGCACGACCCGCAGCGCGGAGCGCTGTGCGGCTTCGCGCACTGGATAGGGCAGCTGTTTTTCAAACACGCGAATGGCCTCGCGGCCTTTGTCCGTGATGTGGTAGGCGGGTTCCCCGTCGCCGGGGATTTCCTCGATGTGGCCGGTCGGCACCATCTCATAGAACGCTTCGCTCAGTTCAAAGTAGCCGAAGCCTTCATCGCACCAGGTCGTCAGGTCCACGACAGTGCTGAAACTGACCGGAAAGGGCAGCAGATCCATGGCAAACAGAATGAGAAATTTGATATCTTCTTTGGAATGGATGAAACCGTGACGAACCATAATGCGCAAGCCTCCCCTGTGGACAAAATTGCTTAAAGTAGTATACCCCAAAAAGCGGAAAAATGCAATCGGCTGAGCGGACAAGGATGCGGGTGCTGGAACGGTTTTGGTTTGTTTGTTTTTGACGGAAAAGCGCACAAAGAACGGGCGAACGCATGTACGATTTTTGGCGGCGAGGACGGCAAAAATCGGTTGAACAACCGGGGCGCGCGCGGTATAATGAAAGGACGGAAACTATCGCAACGGGAGAGAAATACTATGCCGGAAGTTGTTTTGCGCGCCGCAACCGAACAGGATGCGGCCGATATGCTGGCGCTGTACGCGCCGTATGTCATTCAAACGACGGTGTCGAGCGAATACACGCCGCCGACGCTGGACGAATTCCTTGGACGCATGCGCACCTATGGTCAGCGTCTGCCGTGGCTGGTTTGTACGGTGGACGGAGAGGTGGTCGGCTATGGCTATGCCTCGCCGCACCGCACCCGTGCAGCATATCAGTGGTCGGTCGAGACGTCGATCTATGTCGCGCAGGAGTGGCATCGGCATGGCATTGCGGGTGCGATTTACGCGGCGCTGTTTGAGCTGCTTGCGATGCAGGGATACTATAACATCTACGTCGGCATCACTTCGCCCAACGAGCGCTCGATGAAGTTCCATAAGGCGATGGGTTTTATCATTTCGGGCGCGTATCAGGAGAGTATGTACAAGTTCGGCCAGTGGCGGGATGTGCTGTGGATGGGCAAGAGCCTGCGTCCGCATGAGGGAGAGCCGCAGCCGACCGTCCCGTTCCCGGAAATTAAGGACAGCCCGCTGGTCGCCCGCGCGCTGCGGCAGGCGGAGCAGCGCATTCATCTGTAAAACGTAAAGGAGGCCGGCGCATGGCGGAACAACTGCATCAAAACCATCGAGAGCGCGTGCTGGAAAAGTTCCGCCGCTTCGGGCTGGATGTGTTCAGCGACCATGAGGTGCTCGAGCTTCTGCTGTTCTTTGCCATTCCGCGTGTGGACACCAACCCGACTGCGCACCGTTTGCTGGCGCGTTTTGGGTCGCTGCACGCGGTGCTGGAAGCGCCGGTCGAGCAGCTTTGCGAGGTGCAGGGCATCGGGCCGCGCTCAGCCGACCTGCTCAAGCTGTCGTTTGCTATGTGCGCGCGGTATCAGCAGGATGTGGCCAAGAGTGAGCGGCACAGCGACAAGCTGAACAGCTATGAAAAGATCGGAGAATATTTTGTGCCGCAGTTTGCGGGCGAACAGGATGAGGTGCTGCTCGCCGCCTATCTGGACGGGGCGGGACGCGTCATCAAGTGCGAGGAAGTAGCGCGCGGCGGGCATGCGCATGTGCCGGTAGATGCTTATAAAATTGCCAGCGGCGCGCTGATTTGCCACGCGGCAGGCGTGGCGGTTGCGCACAATCACCCGAACGGAACGGCGACACCGTCCGAGGCGGACATGCTTGCTACGCGGCGGCTGGAACAGACGCTGACCGGCTTGGGATTGCAGCTGGTCGATCATTGCGTGGTTGCTCGTGGGAAATACGTGTCTATTTGCAAGTTGCGCACCGGTCAGATCGGACAGAGGAGGTAGGATATGCCGGATTTTCAAATTGTCAGCAACTATAAGATGGCAGGCGATCAGCCGCAAGCGGTCGCAAAGCTGGTCGAGGGCATCAATAACGGACTGACCGAGCAGACCCTCATGGGTGTGACCGGTTCGGGCAAGACTTTCACCATGGCCAACATCATCGAGCAGACCCAGCGGCCGACGCTGGTGCTCGCGCATAACAAAACATTGGCTGCCCAGCTCTGTACCGAGCTGCGGGAGTTTTTCCCCAATAACGCGGTCGAGTATTTTGTGTCTTACTACGACTATTATCAGCCCGAGGCGTATATCGCGTCTACCGATACCTATATCGAAAAGGATTCCGCGATCAACGACGAGATCGACCGGCTGCGTCACTCCGCGACCTCGGCGCTGTCCGAGCGGCGGGATGTGATTATCGTTTCGTCGGTCTCCTGCATCTATTCGCTGGGTGACCCGATCGACTACAAGAAGATGGTCATTTCGCTGCGCCCCGGCATGGAAATCAGCCGCGAAACGCTCATTCACCGGCTCATCGACATTCAGTATGAGCGCAACGATATCGCGTTCGAGCGTAACCGCTTCCGCGTGCGCGGTGACACGGTCGAGATCTGGCCGGTATATTCGGATGAGGACGTGGTGCGCATTGAGTTCTTCGGGGACGAGGTTGACCGCATCAGCCGCATCAATCCGCTTACCGGCGTGGTGTTGGGCGAGCTGGGGCACACCGCGATTTTCCCCGCGAGCCACTATGTCACCCCCAAGGACAAATTGCAGGCCGCCATTCAGGATTTGGAGGAGGAGCTGGAACAGCGCATCCAATATTTCGAGGAAAACGGCAAGCTGATCGAGGCGCAGCGCATCGGACAGCGTACGCGGTACGATATCGAAATGTTACAGGAGATCGGCTTTTGCAGTGGCATCGAGAACTATTCGCGTGTGCTGTCGCGCCGAGAGCCGGGCAGCGCCCCGTTTACCCTGATCGACTACTTCCCAGAGGACTTCCTGCTGATCGTGGACGAGAGCCACGTCACGCTGCCGCAGGTACGCGCCATGTACCACGGCGACCGCGCCCGCAAGGAAAGTCTGGTCGAAAACGGCTTTCGCTTGCCCTCAGCCTATGACAACCGCCCCTTGAACTTTGACGAGTTCAACGAGCGGTTGAATCAGATCGTCTACGTTTCGGCAACGCCCGGCGAGTATGAGCTGTCGCGGTCGGGACAGGTGGTCGAACAGGTCATCCGCCCGACCGGCCTGCTCGACCCGGAGGTAGTCGTGCGTCCGGTCGAGGGGCAGATCGATGACCTGATTGGCGAGATCAACGCGCGCACTGCCAAGGGCGAGCGCGTGCTGGTGACGACGCTGACAAAAAAGATGGCGGAGGATTTGACCGGCTATCTGGAGACCGCGGGCATAAAGGTGCGGTACATGCACCATGACGTGAAAACCATCGAGCGGCAGGAGCTGGTGCGTGATTTGCGTCTGGGCGTGTTCGACGTGCTGGTCGGCATCAACCTGCTGCGTGAGGGTCTGGATATCCCGGAGGTGTCGCTCGTTGCCATCCTCGACGCGGATAAAGAGGGCTTTTTGCGTTCCGAGACCTCGCTCATCCAGACCATCGGCCGCGCCGCGCGTAACGAACACGGCATGGTCGTGCTGTATGCGGATAGCATCACACCTTCCATGCGCCGCGCGATGGACGAAACCGAGCGCCGCCGCGCGTTGCAGGATGCATTCAACAAAAAGCATGGCATCACGCCCAAATCAGTCAAAAAGAAGGTGCAGGACGTCATCGAAATCACGTCCAACGTGCCGACGAGCAGCAAGAAGAAGCTGCGCACCAAGGGCGAGCGACAGCAGGAGATTGCCCGCCTGACAAAGCAGATGAAGGAAGCGGCCAAGATGCTGGAATTCGAGATTGCCGCGCAGCTGCGTGACCAGATCAAGGCGCTGGAGGAAGGCAAATGAGGATTTATACACTCATGGAGGATACTGCGTGCGCGCCGGACTTTGCCTGTGAGCACGGGCTGAGCTTTTATATCGAAGCGAACGGTCAAAAGCTGCTGTTTGACATGGGGCAGACCGATTTGTTTTTGAAAAACGCTGTGGCGCTTGGCGCAGACCTGTCTGCGGTGGACACGGCATTTGTCTCGCACGGGCATTACGACCACGGCGGCGGGCTGGCGGCGTTTTTGAAAGTCAACGACCATGCGCCGGTCTATGTGCATGAAAAAGCGTTTGAGCCGCACTTTTCCCATAAGCCGGAGGGCATCAAACCCATCGGGTTGGACGATGCACTGGCAGAGAACCCACGTCTGCGACGCGCCGGTGGCGTGATACAGGTGAGCGACACGCTGACCCTGTTTTCCGACATCACAGGCGCGGACTGCGTGCCAACCGGAAACCGCACGCTGCACGAGCGGGAAAACGGGCAGTATGTTCCCGACCGCTTCCTGCATGAGCAAAGCCTGATCGTGCGGGAAGGGGACAAGGTGGTGCTGTTCACCGGCTGCGCCCACCGGGGCGTGGTCAACATCTGCGCACGGGCAAAGGAGCTGCTGGGCCGCGACCCGGATGTTGTCATTGGCGGCATGCACCTATTCAGCCCATCGACCGGCAAAAGCGAGCCGGACGAGAATATCCGCGCGGTTGCAGAACGCTTGGCGCAAACAGACAGTCGCTATTACACCTGCCACTGCACCGGCCCGCATGCGTATGACGTGCTACGCGAAACGCTCGGAGAACGTATCGCGTTTTTGTCCGCGGGTAGTATCATCGAAGTATAAAAGAGATAAGCTAAGGATAGAGAACGGAACGAAATGAGGTTGAGTTACAACAAATTATGCATGAATATATTCATATCAAGGGCGCGCGCGAGCACAACCTGAAAAATATTGATATCAAGATTCCGCGCGACAAGCTGGTCGTGCTGACCGGTCTGTCCGGTTCGGGCAAGTCGTCGCTGGCGTTTGATACGATTTACGCCGAGGGACAGCGCCGTTATGTCGAGTCGCTGTCCAGCTATGCGCGGCAGTTTTTGGGACAGATGGACAAGCCGGATGTGGACTACATCGACGGCCTGTCGCCCGCCATCTCGATCGACCAGAAAACCACTTCGCAGAACCCGCGCTCGACGGTCGGCACGGTCACCGAGATTTACGACTACATGCGTTTGCTCTGGGCGCGCATCGGCACGCCGCACTGCCCCAAGTGCGGCAAGGAGATCCATCAGCAGACCATCGACCAGATCATCGACCGGCTGATGACGCTGGAAGAAAAAACGCGCGTGCAGATTCTTGCGCCGGTCATTCGCGGCAAAAAGGGCGAGCATGTCAAGGTGTTCGAGGACGCGCGACGGCAGGGTTATGTCCGCGTGCGGGTGGACGGCGAAATGCGCGATCTCTCCGATGAGATCAAGCTGCAAAAAACAAAAAAGCACAACATCGAGATCGTGGTTGACCGTATTGCTATCCGCGCAGATGTGCGCAGCCGCCTGACCGACTCGGTGGAAACCGCGGCGGCGCTGTCGGGCGGTCTGGTGATTGCGGACGTGGTCGGCGGCGAGCCGATCACTTTCTCGCAGAACTATGCCTGCGAGGACTGCGGCATTTCCATCGAGGAACTCACCCCGCGCATGTTCTCGTTTAATAACCCCTACGGTGCATGTCCGGTGTGTACGGGACTGGGGATGCAGATGCGCGTCGACCCCGACCGCATTCTGCCCAACCGCAAGCTGTCCATCCGCAAGGGTGCGATTCGCGCCTCCGGCTGGGGCAGCGCCGAGCCGGGCACGATCGCGGGCATGTATTTCACCGCGCTCGGTAAAAAGCACGGCTTTACGCTGGACACGCCGATCGAGGAGATGAGCGACGCGGCGGTACACGAGCTGCTGTACGGTACGGGCGATGAGCCGCTTGAGCTTTCGGTCAGCCGTGTGTCGGGCGGCGTGATGCGCCAGCCGTTTGAGGGCATCGTGTGCAATCTGGAGCGCCGCTACAAGGAAACTTCGAGCGACTACGCACGTAGCGAGATCGAAGAGTGCATGAGCGAGATTCCCTGTCCCTCGTGTCACGGACGCCGCCTGCGGCCTGAGGTGCTGGCGGTGACGGTTGGAGGGCTGAACATTGCGGAGTTTTCCGAAAAGTCGGTCGTCAAGGCGATGGAGTTTCTGCATACCTTGCAGCTGACCGAGATGCAGCACAAAATCGGTGACCGCGTTATTAAGGAAATCATGGATCGGCTGGGCTTCTTGCAGTCGGTCGGTTTGGAATATCTGACGCTTTCGCGCTCGTCCGGCACGTTGTCGGGCGGCGAGAGCCAGCGTATCCGCCTTGCCACCCAGATCGGCTCGTCTCTGATGGGCGTGCTGTATATCCTCGACGAGCCGTCCATCGGTCTGCACCAGCGCGACAATGACAAGCTGCTGGCGACCCTCAAGCGTCTGCGTGACCTCGGCAATACGCTGATCGTGGTCGAGCACGACGAGGACACCATGCTTTCGGCGGATCACATCGTGGATATCGGCCCGGGCGCGGGTCGAAACGGCGGCGAGGTCGTGTTTGAGGGCAAGGTGGACGATTTGCTGAAAAGCGATACTTCCATCACCGGACAGTACCTTTCTGGGCGCAAGTGCATCCCCGTACCTGCGGTGCGCCGCAAGGGCAACGGCAAAAAGTTGACGGTCAAGGGCTGCGCGGTGAACAACTTAAAGCACACCGACTTTACCATTCCGCTCGGGACGTTTACCTGCGTGACCGGCGTGTCGGGCTCGGGCAAATCCTCGTTTGTCAACGAGATTTTGTACAAAAAGCTTGCCGCTGAGCTGAACGGCGCGAAAACGCGCGCGGGCGCGCATGATAAATTCATCGGCCTTTCCAATCTCGATAAGGTCATTGACATCAACCAGTCGCCCATCGGGCGCACGCCGCGTTCCAACCCGGCAACCTATACGGGTGTGTTCAACGATATCCGTGACCTGTTCGCCAAAACGGCGGATGCCAAGGCGCGCGGCTATGGGCCGAGCCGGTTTTCTTTCAACGTCAAGGGCGGCCGATGCGAAGCTTGTGCGGGCGACGGCCTTTTGAAGATCGAGATGCACTTCCTGCCGGATGTGTATGTTCCTTGTGATGTATGCAAGGGCAAGCGATACAACAAAGAAACGCTTGAGGTGCGCTACAAGGGCAAGAATATCTATGAAGTGCTCGACATGACGGTGGACGAGGCGTGCGAGTTTTTCGCCAACGTTCCGAAAATCGCCAGACGTCTGGAAACCATGCGCGAGGTCGGATTGGGGTACGTTAAACTCGGTCAGTCGTCCACCACGCTGTCCGGCGGCGAGGCGCAGCGCGCCAAGCTCGCCACCGAGCTTTCCAAGCGCTCGACCGGCAAGACCATCTATATTCTCGACGAGCCCACCACTGGCTTGCACGTCGCGGATGTGCATAAGCTGGTCGATGTACTGCAAAAGCTGGTCGATGCGGGCAATACCGTGGTCGTGATCGAACACAATCTGGATGTGATCAAAACGGCTGATTATATCCTCGACCTTGGCCCCGAGGGCGGCGATGGCGGCGGCCGTCTGGTCGTAGCCGGCACGCCGGAGGAGGTCGCGGCTTGCCCGGGTTCTTACACCGGGCAGTACCTCGGACGGATGCTCGAACGGCAGAATGCGGAGAAAACAGAAGAATAAGACGGCTTTTTGCGTGAAAAAAGCGGGTGTTTCCTTGTGAAATGCCCGCTTTTGACAATTTGCATAAAAATGTTGAGCTTTGTGGCGCGTTTTGGTATAATAATGGTAATATAAAATAAATGAGGGAGACATATGAAAACAAAGCGATGGGTGATTGCCGACCCCGCTGAGGCGCGCGTGCGCGCGCTGTCGGAGGAGGGCGGGTATGCCCCGCTGACCGCAGCTGTGCTTGTCGCGCGCGGGATTGACACGCCCGAGGCCGCGGCGGATTACCTGAGCTGCGATATATCCGGCCTGCACGATCCGTTTCTGATGGCGGATATGGACAAAGCTGTTTCCGTGGTGCGCGGCGCGATTGCGCGCGGTGAGCGTATCGTGGTGTACGGCGACTATGATGTGGATGGCGTGACCGCCACCTGCACGCTGGTGGATTATCTGCGCAGCTGCGGCGCAGAATGCGAATATTATATCCCCAACCGTCTGCGTGAGGGGTACGGATTGTCCCGCGCGGCGATGGAGGAATTGTATGAGAAGGGCACGCGTCTGCTCATTACGGTTGATTCCGGTATCACCGCTGACGAGGAGATCGCGGTCGCGCGCGAGCTGGGTATGCAGGTGGTCATCACCGACCATCACGAATGTCATGACGCGCTGCCCGCAGCGGATGCGGTGGTCGATTATAAGCGGCCGGATTGCACCTATCCGTTCGATAGTCTGGCGGGCGTGGGCGTGGCGTTCAAGCTGATCTGCGCGCTCGAGGGCAATACGGAAGCGGTGCTCGAGCGGTATGCCGATCTGGTGGCGCTGGGCACGGTTGCGGATGTGATGCCCATTACGGGCGAAAACCGTATCATTGTGGCGGCAGGGCTGAAGAAAATGGCGGAAACCGGCAACGTCGGTCTGGAAATGCTGCTGCGCGAAGCGGGCATGAAGCATAAACGCCTGACCTCGTCCACCATCAGCTTTGTTCTCGCGCCGCGCATCAACGCTGCCGGCCGCATGGGACGCGCCGAACTGGCCGCTGAGCTGTTCTTGACGCACGACCCGGTGCGCGCGCAGTCGCTGGCTGCGCAGCTGTGCGAGCAGAACAAGCTGCGGCAGAACGAGGAAAACCAGATATTGACGCAGGCGCTCGCCCGTCTGCGCAAGGAATACAATCCTCTTGAGGATAAAATCATTGTGCTGGCGGAAAAAGGCTGGCACCACGGTGTGATCGGCATTGTTTGTTCGCGTCTGTGCGACCGGTACGGCTGTCCGGTCGTGCTCATCTCGCTCGACGAGGACGGTACAGGCAAAGGCTCGGGCCGCTCGGTGGGCGGGTTCAACCTGTTTGACGCGCTGACTTCGTGCGAGGACTTGCTCGAGCGGTACGGCGGGCATGCGCTGGCTGCTGGTCTGACGGTGAGCGCAGATCAGGTGGATACGCTGCGTGAGCGGCTGCGCGCCTATGCAGAGAGCCATGTCACGATGGCGGAGCTGGTGCCGCAGCTGCACATCGACTGCATGGTGCAGCCTGAATGGCTGACCGAAGAGAACATCGAGGCGCTGAACGTGCTCGAACCATACGGCATGCGCAACGCCGAGCCGGTGTTCTGCATGAAAGACATGGTCGCGGAGGATATCACGCCCATTTCGTCCGACCGGCATGTGCGCATGACGCTGGTCAAAGACGGCATGCGCTTTTCTGCGATTTGGTTCGGCACGGGCGCAGGCGGACTAGGCTTTGTCGAAGGCAACCGCGTTGACGCGGCCTTCCATCTGGAAATCAACGAGTTCCGCGGCCGCCGCACCGTGCAGCTGACGCTGTGCGACGCGCAGCTGAGCGATTGCGAGCATCTGGCCGACCAGAAGCTGCTCAATGTGTATAACACCTATATGGCCGATGGGCCGCTGACCGCGCGCGAGGCGCGCCTGCTGCTGCCCGACCGCAAGGACTTGGTGGCAGTGTGGCGGCATATCGTGTGCCGCGCGGAAGATGGCAGACTGTCTGTGCCAGACGGCGCACTTTCGCGCCGCGTGGCGTGGGAGAGCCGCCGCGATATCAACATCGGCAAGTTATTCGTCTGTCTGGACGTATTTTCCGAGTCCGGGCTGATCAGTTACCATTTCAAAGAAGGGATGCTCAACATCCTGCTCAAGCCTTACGAGGGTAAGGCGGATATATCCGGCTCGGTCGTTCTTGCCACGCTGCAAAGTATGGCGGGCTGAAGAATGGGGGAACGAAGTATGCAGAATAAATTGGACTTTTTGATCGAGCGTGTGCAGAAGCAGAACCCACAGGCGAACATCCGCAAGATCCGCGCCGCTTATGAGTGCGCGGCGGCGGCACATGAGGGACAAAAGCGCAAAAATGGTGAGCCATACATCATCCATCCGGTTTCTGTTGCGGAAATCGTGGTCGAGATGGGACTGGATACCGATTCGATCTGCGCGGCGCTGCTGCATGACTGCATTGAGGATACCAACTTCGGCTATAAGGAAATTGAAAATAAATTCGGCACGCCGGTTGCCGAACTGGTCGACGGTGTTACCCGTCTGGGCATGCTGCGCTACTCCAAGGAGCAGGAGCAGTTCGAGGACCTGCGCAAGATGTTCCTTGCTATGGCAAAGGACATCCGCGTCATCCTCATTAAGCTGGCTGACCGCTTGCACAATGCGCGCACCTTCCAGTATCTGCCTGAGCGCAAGCAGCGCGACAAGGCACTGGAAACCATGGAGATTTATGCGCCCATCGCCCACCGCTTGGGCATGAGCCGCATCAAGTGGGAACTGGAAGATTTGTCGCTCAAAATCCTCGATCCGATTGGCTATAATGAGATCGTTGAGGGGTTGAAAAAGCAGAGCGAGCAGCAGGAGGTTTTCTTAAAACGCATTCAGGACCGCATCAGCGCCAAGCTGGCGGAAGCACATATCAAAAATACGATCTCGGCGCGCGTCAAGCATATCTATTCGATTTACCGCAAAATGTACGCACAGCACAAAACGATCGACGAGATTTACGATATTTGCGCGGTGCGCGTGATCGTCGACACGGTGGCGGACTGCTACAACGTGCTCGGTTATGTGCACGACCTCTATAAGCCCATTCCGGGCCGATTCAAGGACTATATCTCGACCCCCAAGCCCAACGGCTACCAGTCGCTGCACACGACGGTCATCGGACGGGCGGGCGTGCCGTTTGAGATTCAGATCCGCACGACCGAAATGCACAAAATGGCGGAATACGGCGTAGCGGCGCACTGGAAATACAAGCAGGGCTTGAGCAAAAAGGGCAATGAGGAAACATTTGCGTGGATTCGGCAGCTGCTGGAAGCACAGCAGGACACCGAGGCGGAGGATTTCATCAAGAACATCAAGGTCGACCTGTTTGCTGACGAGGTGTTCGTCTTTACGCCTAAGGGCGACGTGGTCAATATGCCCGCGGGCGCGACCCCGATCGACCTTGCTTACGCCATCCACTCCGCGGTCGGCAACCGTATGACCGGCTGCAAGATCAACGGCCGCATCGCGCCGATCGACAGCCAGCTCAAAAACGGCGATATTGTAGAAATTTTGACCTCGAAAGAGGCGCACGGACCAAGCCGCGACTGGGTCAAGATCGTCAAGACCACTGAGGCGCGCAACAAGATCAAGCAGTGGTTCAAGAAGGAGTGCCGCGAGGAGAACATCATCAACGGCCGTGAGGATCTGGACCGTGAGCTGCGCGCAAATCTGCTGTATAACGGCTTCTATGAGAACGAGGAAGTGCGCAAAAATGCGCTTAACAAGTTCTCGTTCAATACGCTCGACGAGCTGTATGCTGCCATTGGCTACGGCGGTATCACGCTGACCAAGGTCATCAACAAGGTGAAAGACGATGTTGGCAAGCTGCGCCGTCAGCGCGAACTGGCGGAACGCGCGGCGCAGCCGCAGCCGGAGCAGCAGCCCAAGCGCGTCACTCGTTCGACCACCGGCGTGGTGGTCGAGGGCATTGACAACTGTCTGGTCAAGTTTGCGCGCTGCTGTACGCCGATTCCGGGCGATGAGATCGTTGGTTTCGTCACGCGCGGCTATGGCGTGTCCATTCATCGGCGCGACTGCGTCAATGTCCATATGCAAGAGGACCCGGACCGCTGGGTGCGCGCGTGGTGGGACGAGGATCTGGCGATCTCCGACCGCGCCAACCGGTTCTCCACCGGTCTGCAGATTTCGACGCGCAGCCGTATTGGTGTGCTGAGCGATGTGACAGCGGTGCTCGCTGCCTGCAAGATCAACGTGCATGAGATTTCCGCGCGCGATCTCAACGATGGTTATGGCATCATCAACGCCATGGTAGACGTTGCGGGCGTCCACCAGCTGGATAACCTCATCAGCCGCATGCGCTCGATCAAGGGCGTGGTGGATGTGACGCGCACGGTGGACACCAACTGACAAATAGAAAAACCATAAGGAACAACCATGCAGAAAAAATATTTCTTTTTTGATATCGACGGCACGCTGAGCATCGGGCAGACCATGGTCATGCCCGAGAGCGCGGTGCGCTGTCTGGAACAGCTGCGAGCCAATGGGCACTTCACAGCGCTCGCTACCGGTCGCTTGCAAGCGTCGGCGGCGGGCTTTGCCACGCAGCACGGCTTTTCTGACTTCGTTGCGGATGGCGGATATAGCCTGACCGTTGGTGGTCAAATTGCAGAGATGAAAAGCCTGCCGGTCGCGGAGTGCATTGCGCTGATCGACCGTCTGCAAGCGGCGGATATTCCATGGGCGGTTACACCGGTCAATGAGCGCATCTGTGTGACCAGTGACAAACGCTATCTGGATTTTGCACCGCCCGAATATTTCCCAACGCGGTATGACCCGGCGTTTGATTACCACGCACTGGATGTGCTGTATAAGGTCAATATCGTGTGTACAGCGGAGCAGGAGCATGAGATCGACTGCAGCACGCTGCCCACGGTGCGGTACAACCGCGATATCCTGCTCATCGAGCCAACCGAAAAACAGAACGGCATCCGCCGCATGATCGAGCGGCTCGGCATCCCGAATGAGGACGTGGTCATCTTTGGGGATGGGTCGAACGACGTGTGCATGTTCGGACAAGGCTGGTTTTCCATCGCCATGGGCAATGCGCGCGATGCGCTCAAGCAGATGGCCGATTATGTGACCGACCCGGTCGATCAGGACGGCTTGTGGAATGCCTGTGCGCACTTCGGCTGGCTGTAAAAGGAGAACGCTATGCTATTTGATACCCATGCACACTATGATGATGCACGCTTTGACGAGGACCGCGACGCGCTGTTGTCCTCCATGCCAGCGCACAATGTCGGGTTGATCCTCAACCCGGGCTGCGATGTGGAGACTTCGCGCAAGGCGATAAGCTATGCACAAAAATACCCGTTTGTATATGCGGCGGTCGGCATTCATCCGGAAAATATCAACGAAAACTGGAATAATGACCTTGTGGTCATTAAAAAAATGGTCGAGTTTGAGCCGCGTGTGCGCGCGATCGGGGAGATTGGGCTGGACTATTACTGGGAGAAGGACGAGCGCGCCCGTGCGCGGCAGCAGGTCGTGTTTGCGCGTCAGATGGAGCTGGCGCGCGAGCTGGGCAAGCCGGTGATCGTACACGATCGCGATGCGCATGCGGACTGTCTGGAGACTGCGCGGCGGTACAAAGGCGTGCCGGGTGTGTTCCATTGCTTCGCGGGCAGCGTCGAGATGGCGCGTGAACTGCTGGCGCTGGGATATCATCTTTCGTTCACGGGCGTGATTACCTTCAAGAACGCGCGCCGTGCGATCGAGGTCATCCGCGAGGCGCCGCTTGACCGGCTGATGGTTGAGACGGATTCCCCTTATATGGCGCCTGAACCGTACCGTGGTCGGCGCAATTCGTCGCTGTATGTACACCGCATGGTCGAAACGATTGCTGAGATTAAGGGCGTTGCGGTGGAAGAAGTCGAGCGCATCACAACCGAAAACGGAAAACGCCTGTTCGACATCTGCTGAACCGCAAAGAGAGCATGAAAAAAAGCCCGCCAATGGCGGGCTTTTCACTTTGGAGCGGATGATGGGAGTCGAACCCACCTATGCAGCTTGGGAAGCTGCCGTTCTACCGATGAACTACACCCGCAAATAGTAGTTCTATTATACTGAAATCGCAGTGCGTTGTCAAGAATAACTGAATGCCAACCATATGTCAACCATATATAAATAATAAGTTGACAATGCGAATGAGGTGTGGTATACTCATACCGAAAAACGGAAAAGGAGTATTCCTATGGAGCAGAATCAAAGAACCAACACCCGTATGCTGGTGCTCAGTGCATTATTTACTGCATTGGTAACGGTCGGCGCGTTTATTCGAATCCCAATCCCGTTGTGGCCGTTTACGCTGCAAACCCTGTTTACCACTATGGCCGGCTTGCTGCTGGGACCGCGTTATGGCACGTTGGCCTGCACGGCTTATATGGTTTTGGGGCTGGCTGGCTTGCCGATCTTCACAGGCGGCGGCGGACCGCAGTATATCTTCCAGCCGACCTTTGGCTGCATCATTGGTTTTGCTTTGGGAGCCTTGGTGGCTGGGCTGATCGTGCAGCGCGCATCCAAACGAGGCTTTGCCGTCTATGCAGTTGCGGCATTGGTCAATATCGCGGTGGTCTATGTGATCGGCATGGTCTGGTTCTGGGGCATCAAAGCGTTTTATATGAACGATCCGATTGGCATGTGGACACTGTTTGTCACCTGCTTTGTGCCGACGATTGGCGTGGATATCGTCAAGGCACTGGCAGCGGCTGCTCTGGCGGCACGACTGGTTCCCGTGGTGGGTACTTACCGGGTGCCGGTCTCGTGAGATAAGCGGATCGTACTTGCATAAAGATTTTTATATGCGCAAAGCGACGTCCCTAGCGGTTATAATCCGATGGGGACGTCGCTTTTTTGGGGGATATGTGAAGAGTGTCGTGTGTTTTGAATAGCGGGTGGGTTTACTGATTGACCGATTCGACGATCACATCCGCAAGTGTATCCAGTTCGCCGGCCTTATCCGGCAGCAGTGCGGAAGCCATAGACAGCCGCTCGTTGAGCACGGTCATGTTTTTCAGCTCTTCATCAATGAATTTCTGCATCAGATCGCCCGACTTGACTGCCCAAGACCCGTTCTCGATGATGGCGAAGGTGCGGTTTTGCAGATTGAGCGCCTTCATATCCATCAGATAATTGTGCATGACCGGATAGATGCCCAGATTATAGGTGACCGACGCCAGCACGACATGGCTCAGGCGGAAGGTTTCGGAAATCAGGTAAGAAACATGGGTGTTGGAAACATCGTACAGACGTACATTGGTGACGCCCTTTTCGCATAGACGGCTTGCCAATGCCTGCGCCGCGGCTTCCGTGTTGCCGTACATCGAGGCGTAAACGATCATAACGCCCTTTTCCTCCGGCTCATAGCGGCTCCAGTGGTCGTACTTGTCGATGAAGTATCCCAGATTTTCACGCCAGACCGGACCGTGCAGCGGGCAGATGAATTTGATCTGATCCAGAATACCCGCCGCCTTTTTAAGTAGCAGCTGAACGTGAGGGCCATATTTACCGACGATGTTGGTCAAATAACGGCGGGCATCGTCAATCCAGTCGCGGTCGAAGTTCACTTCGTCTGCGAACAGTTTGCCGTCCAGCGCACCAAACGAGCCGAACGCATCGGCCGAGAACAGCACGCCGTTGGTGGTGTCAAAGGTCACCATGGCCTCAGGCCAATGCACCATGGGCGCGGCGACAAAGGTCACCACATGCTTGCCGAAGCTCTGGGTATCGCCTTCCTTGACCTCGATCTGTTCATGGCCGTCGATATCAAAGCCAAACTGGCGCATGAGCATGAATGCCTTTTCGGTGGAAATCACCTTGACGGACGGATAACGGATCAAAACTTCCTCGATGGAAGCGCCGTGGTCGGGCTCCATGTGGTTGATGACCAGATAATCCAGCGGGCGGCCGTCCAGCAGATGCTCGATGTTTTCCAGCAGCTGGCGGCAAGCCGACCAGTCGACCGTGTCAAACAGCACGGTTTGCTCATCCAGCAGCAGATACGCGTTGTAGGACACGCCGCGCGGGATGGGATGGATATTTTCAAACAAAGCAAGACGATGGTCGTTCGCGCCGACCCAATAAAGATCGTCCGTTACATTGCGTACGCAGTACATATATTCTCCTCCTTATTTTCCGGTCAGCCTTCGATGAACATTTCCTTGCCTTCGCCGCACTCTGGGCATACCCAGTCCTCAGGCAGCTTTTCAAACAGCGTGCCGGGAGCGATTTCGGCGTCCTCGTCGCCCAGTTCGGGGACATATTCGTAGCCGCAGCCGCCGCAGACATAGCGCTTGCCGATCGGATCGGGCTTGGGAACAGGCGGGCGCTTCATCTTGACCATGGGCGGGGCAGGCTGCTTTTCGCCGGTATCGAGCGCAGCGGTCAGCAGCGGCAGGATCTCGTTGACATCGCCCACAATGCCGTAGTCACAGTTCTTGAAGATGGGCGCATTGCCGTTCTTGTTGATTGCTACGATAGTCGAGGCGTCCTTGATGCCCTTCAGGTGCTGAATGGCGCCCGAAATGCCGCAGGCGATGTACAGATTGCCCTTGAATTTCTGACCGGACATACCGACATAGCGGTCAAGCGGCACATATTTGAGCGTTTCCGCCACCGGACGGGAGGAACCGACCGCAGCGCCGGCGGCGCGCGCCAAGTCCTCAACCAGCTGCATGTTTTCCTTGCTGCCGATGCCCTGACCGGCGGAAACCACGCGCTCGGCCTGTGTGATCGGGGTGTCGACCGGAATGCCCACCGTAAAGTCGTGGCCGTCCTTCTGGAGTGCCGCAACCAGTGCTGCGACCTTCTCTTCCGCAGAACCCTCCTTGAGGATGTTGCGCTTGCGCACACCGGTCACCGGTGCGGGCTTCTTCGGGCGGCTGGACGAGCCGCTTTCGCTCTTGGGCGGTTTGCCCAGAATGTTTGCGGCGATAACGACGCGCTGAATTTCGTTCGTGCCTTCATATATCGTCGTGATCTTAGCGTCGCGGTACATGCGCTCGACATCCATGCCCTTGAGGAAGCCCGTGCCGCCGAAGATTTGCAGCGCATCGTTGGTGACTTCAAGGGCAATGTCGGACGCATACATCTTGGCCATGGCTGCCTCGGTAGCGTACGGCTCATGCGCTTCTTTCAGCTCGGCTGCGGAGTAAACCAGCATGCGCGCGCAGCGCAGCTTGGTCGCCATATCTGCAAGCTTGAAGGAAATTGCCTGCTGGAAGCCAATCGGCTTGCCAAACTGGACGCGCTCCTTTGCGTATTCGAGCGCCGCTTCGTATGCGCCCTGTGCGATACCGAGTGCTTGCGACGCAATACCGATGCGGCCGCCGTCCAGCGTTGCCATGGCGATCTTGAAGCCCTGTCCTTCCTTGCCGAGCAGATTTTCCTTGGGAACCTTGACGTCGTTGAAGATCAGTTCGGCAGTGGACGAGGAGCGAATGCCCATTTTGTCGTAATGGTCGCCGAAGGTGAAGCCTTCCCAGCCCTTTTCGACGATGAACGCCGAGATGCCGCGGGTGCCGATATCCGGCGTGGTGACTGCAAATACTACATAGGTATCCGCCTTGGGGGCGTTGGTGATGAAAATTTTGCCGCCGTTGAGCAGATAATAGTCGCCCTTGTCAATGGCCGTGGTCTCAGTGCCGCCCGCGTCCGAGCCGGCGTTGGGCTCGGTCAAGCCAAACGCGCCGATTTTCTCGCCCTTCGCCAGCGGGACAAGGTATTTTTGCTTCTGTTCCTCGGTACCGAATGCGAAAATCGGCCAGGAGCCGAGCGATACATGGGCGGACAGGATAACGCCCGTGCCGCCGTCCACGCGCGACAGCTCTTCGACTGCGATCGCGTAACTCAGCACATCCAGCCCGGCGCCGCCGTACTCCTTGGGGTAAGGCAGCCCCATAAAGCCGAGCTCGCCCATTTTCTTGACAGCTTCCGCCGGGAATTCGTTTTCTTTGTCCATGAGGAAAGCCTGTGGCTTGACCTCAGCTTCCGCAAAAGCGCGGATTTCAGCACGCAGTTTCTCATGCGCGTCAGTGGTTTGGAACAACATGGGGAAACCTCCTTAATCAATATCAATTTCAAATAATATGAATTATCTTTATTAACATCAAAAGAATACAATATTGGTATTGTTTTGGCCAGATGCATTTTCAACAAAATTCTAAATATAGTTTCTATATGGAAAGAAATGGTTGTGCAAAACAACCAAAACAATTAGACGCGATTCGATTTTGGAGTAAAAAAGTGTCTGTTTTGACACCAGAGACGGAGCCGCATTAGGGAGAATGAATCAGGGACAGCGCAATGCGCACAGGCAGCAGCGCGCGGTTATCCTTTTCTTTTCCAGTGCACTATGATATACTGCATCATAGAACGGTGTTGGCTGGATAGGGAGGGATTTGTATGTCGAAACAACCGCAAAAAAATAAAACGTCTGCGGAACTGAATATGGAAAAACGTCACCGCACGCGCCGCCGACTGACCATTCGCGGCGTTCTTTCGTTTTTTATTGTGCTGACCTTTGTGCGCGCCGCGTTTATGCACCGGTATGAGAATATGTTTGTCTGCGTGCTGTCGCTGGTGCTGTTCTGTGTGCCGATGCTGATCGAACGCAGCTTGGACATTGACATTCCGCCGGTGATGGAGGGCATCATCTATTGTTTCATTTTCGCGGCGGAAATTCTGGGAGAAATCAACTCGTTTTACACCATCATTCCCGGATGGGACACCATGCTGCACACCATCAACGGCTTCCTCGTTGCGGCAGTCGGCTTTTCGCTGGTCGATCTGTTTAACCGCAGCGAGCGGTTTTCTTTCAAGCTGTCGCCGCTGTTTTTGGCCATTGTAGCGTTTTGCTTTTCCATGACCGTCGGCGTTTTGTGGGAATTTTTTGAATTTGGCGCAGATCAGGTAATGGGAACCGACATGCAGAAGGATTTTATCGTGCAGAATATCAATTCGGTTTCGCTCAACCCGGATGGACTCAATAATGTTGAGCATGTGCAGGTGGAAAGCCTGATCGTCAATGGGGAGGACTGGATGGAGTTCCCGGGCGGCTATCTGGATATCGGGCTGATCGACACGATGAAGGATTTGCAGGTGAATTTTCTTGGCGCGGTGGCATTTTCCATTATTGGTTATTTTTATGTAAAAACACGCGGCAAGGGCAAGCTTGCCGCTTCGCTGATTCCGATCGTGCTCGACCCGCAGGAGGGTGAGGCGGATGGAAAAAAATCAAAGGAAAATGATCCGAAGAGGGAACTAAATGCCGATCCATCCCGTCCAAACGATCAGAACGACGAAAAGGAGTAGTTTTCTCATGAAAAAGCAAGTGACCGCGGCGTCTCTCGCCGCTCTGATGGCGATGTCCGCTCTGCCGATTTCTGCGTGTGCGACCGCTACCGATGATATCGCTCCGGCAAAAACGCCGGTGCTCAACACGACCGATCATATGCAGTATATGAACGGCTATGAGGACGGCACGTTCCGTCCGGATGCGCCGATCACCCGTGCCGAAGCATGCAAGCTGATTTCTTCGCTGCTGACCGAGTCCTCCGGCGGCGGGGACTACCTGTTTACCGATGTGCCGCAGGATGCATGGTATGCCGCAGCGGTGGAGGAAATGACCGGTTATTCGCTGGTAAGCGGCTATAAGGACGGTACGTTCCGCCCGGAGGCCAAGATCACCCGCGCGGAGTTTGTGACCATCCTGTCCCGCATCCCGCATGACGATATCGGCACGGAGAACAGCTTTACCGATGTGCCCAAGACCCATTGGGCGTATGATACCGTGCAGACCGCGCTGGCACAGGGCTGGGTTGCAGGCGACCCGTCCGGCCTGTTCCGTCCGGATGACTCGATCACCCGTGCCGAGGCAGTGACCATCCTTAACCGTATTCTGGGCCGCACGGGCGACGCTGTGATGGCATCCACGGGCGAGGGCATCCGCGTAATGCCGGACGTACCGGACACGCACTGGGCGTATCTGGCCATGCTCGAGGCCACGACCGATCACGAATACGAGATGACCGAGAGCACCGAGAAGTGGACTTCTTACGATAAGGAAACCACCACGCTGGCAGAGGGCTGGCATAACATCAACGGTCTGCTGTTCCACGTCAATGCTGATAAGCAGTTTGACTACAACAAGACGGTGGACGGTCTGGAACTCGACCGCAACGGCCGCTACACGACCGGTTCGGAGGAACTGGACAAGCTGCTGACGCAGGCAGTTGCCGGTGTGGTAAACGACAAGATGACGCAGATGGAGAAGCTGCGCGCGGTTTATGACTATGCCAAGGAGACCTTCGGCTATCTGGGCATCGGTACGGTCGACACCTCCAAGGAGGGCTGGGAGATCGAACAGGCGATTAATATGCTGACCGATAAACGCGGCAACTGCTATTCGTGGTCGAGCGTGTTCACCTATCTGGCTCGTCAGGTGGGCTATGACGCTAAGGCGATTGTCGGCACGGGCGTAAGCCCCAAGGGCAGCGAGTCCGTACACGCGTGGACGGAAATTACGATCGACGGCGTGGCGTACACCTTTGACCCGCAGATCGAAAGTGTTTATGCATCGCGCTACGGCGAGAACTATGACCTGTTCATGAAAAAGTACGGCGAGGCAGAGTGGGGCTATAAGAAGGCCGAAGAGCCGGAGCAGCCCACCGAGCCGGAAGCGCCCGAGGCGGACGCTGCACTGGTTGAGCTGGTGGATCAGATTTACGGCGACAAGGACGCCGGTATGGTCGGCCAGACCGTGCTGTATAACGGCATGGGTGCGGACGGCACCACGCAGCCGCTGACCTGGTATCTCGGCACGGATGACGTGCAGTTCGAGGCTGGTCTGGCATCTGAGTCGATGATCACTTCGCAGGCACATTCGATCGTGCTGCTGCGCATGCCGGAAGGCGCGGATATCGAGGCGGCTAAGGCTAAGATCGCAGAGAGCGTTGACCCGTTCAAGTGGGTGTGCGTCGGCGTCGATCCGGATAAGGTACGCGTGGAGAGCAGCGGCAACCTGATCTGCGTTGTACTGGACGATGCAAACGGCGACTACTATGCGGACAATTTCTTGTCTGCCGCAGCGGCGCAGTAAGCAACACAAAAGCAAACAAAAAGCTCGCAGCCAATCGGCTGCGAGCTTTTTTGTGTGATGCGTCACATATCGCGGTTATCCTCTTTGATCTCGCCGCGGCGGAAGGCGGCAAGCAGCTCCTTGAGGTCGTCAATCGTCTGCTGAAGCGCATGGCCGACATCGGTTTCACAGATGCGGATGCGGTTTTCCGAACGGTCGAACGCCATGGAGGTGGACAGGATATCCTTGTTGTCACGGATGGCGGTCTCCTTGCCGGGGAACGGCTCGTGCGCGGTGATGTGGATGCCCCACGAGTCGAACACCAGCGTATAGCCTGCGATGCCGGTCGTCGGCTGGTAAGCACGGCAGAAGCCGCCGTCGATCACGATCAGGCGGCCGCCCGCCTTGATCGGGCTTTCGCCGTCCTTGGTCTTGACCGGCACATGGCCGTTGACGATGTGGCAGTGCTCGCCCTCCAGATCAAACTCCTGCAGGATGCGCACGCAGACTTCGTCCTCGTTATAGAACGAATAGTAAGGATTTTTTGGTTCGGCCCATGTGGACTGCTCTTCGATCAGGCGGCGTTCAAAGGTAGCAATGTGGTCGCGTCCGAAGGAAGGTGAGTTGCGTCCGCACCAGAGAAACCACAGGAAATCCTTGCCGAACTGCCGCTCCGCTGTGCCCTCACGGGCATAATAGCCCTCGCGCGCGACGGTTTCGCACCAATCCATGAGCGCCTTGCCGGAAAGCTGCTGCCCGCCGAACGAGAATTGCAGGAATTCGCCTTTCTCGTCCATTGGGATGCAGCCGTGGAACAGCAGGTTGCCGTTGAAGCACTTGTACAGCCCGCCCTTGGAATACAAAAAGCCAATGTGCCGCTGCAATTTTTCGCTGCGCAGGAAAGCATTTTTCAGCTGCGCCATCAGCTCGTGTTCCTCAGGGGTCAGTCGGTAAGGATCAGCCGGGTCGATGGTCGGAAAGTCGCAGTCGCGCAGCTTGTATTCGCTGGTCGGCAGGGTGACCGTGCCCTTTTCAAAGTCGATCTTATCGAGCAGCAGACGGTCATCCATGTGGAAAGAAGGATTGCGCCGGATGGTTTGCCCCTCGAGCTTGAACTGAATGATGGCAATCGCCTTGTGCATGCGTGCAGCACGCGCGGTGTCCACGCCGGTCTGTTCGGCGGGATCGAGCATTTTGGGCAGGAAGCAGGATACGTCGCTGCCGCGATAGGTCTCGTCCGCGAACAGCGCAAGCGGGCGCAGACTGATGCCGTAGCCGGTTTCGATCACGTCCAGATTGTTATAAGTGATTGAGTTGCTCAAAACGGTCGCAATGCAGGTGCGGCTGCCGGTAGCGGCGCCCATCCACAGCACATCGTGGTTGCCCCATTGGATATCGACCGAGTGATGATCCATCAGCAGATCCATGATGATATCCGCGCGCGGGCCGCGGTCAAAGATATCGCCCACGATGTGCAGGTGGTCAACGACCAGCCGCTTGATGAGGTTGCACATTGAGATGATAAACTCCTCGGCGCGGTCGGTCTCAATGATGGAAGAGATGACCGTATCGAAGTATTCCCGCTTATTATAGATGTCGTTATTTTTGTTGAGCAGTTCGTTGATGATGTCACCATTCCAGCGTGGGAGGGCGCGGCGCACCTTGGCGCGCGTATACTTGGAGGCGCACAGGCGGCAGATCTCGAGCAGTCGGCTGAGCGTGATGCGGTACCACTCGGCACGGTCGGGCGAGGCCGCGACCAGCTCTTCCAGCTTTTCCTCGGGATAATAGATCAGGGTGGCAAGCCGGGCGCGCTCATCGGCGGGCAGGCTGTCACGCAGGACGATATCCACCTTTTCGCGCACCGCGCCCGAAGCGTTGTTCAGGATATGTACAAAAGCGTCCGCTTCACCGTGCAGATCGCTCATAAAATGCTCGGTACCTTTGGGCAGGCTGAGGATGGCCTGCAAATGGATGATCTCGCTGCTTGCCGCGCGTACATTGGGGTATTGCAGTGCGAGCAGGCTCAGATATTTTTGACGGTCGGTGCGGTTGTCCATGAATCAAGCTCCTCTCTGATACCTCTTTTCTTTAGTATGCCATAAAACCAAGGGAAACACAAAGGGATTTCTGTAAAATCAAAGAAAACCGCCGTCCCGGATGGGAACGGCGGCGGAGGTGTTATTTCGGACGCTTTGGGGTGCGGGTGCGGTCGGGCGCCCAGCCCTGCAAGGGATAGCGCTGGATGGCGCCGAAAATACGGTCGCGCAGACCGGGCATGGTCTGTTCCAGGTTTTTCAGCAGATCCTTGATCTCCTGCCGTTTGGTGTTGCCGTCGGCAGGGCAAGGGTTGTGCACGATGGGCAGCGCATGACGCTGCGCGAACGAGCGGACGTAATACTCGGGCGTGTACAGCAGCGGGCGGATGAGCGTGATGCCTGTGCGGTCGAGGAACGTTACCGGCTGAAAACAGGAGATGCGTCCCTCATAGAACAGGGACAGCATATAGGTCTCTACCACGTCATCAAAATGGTGGCCGAGCGCAACCTTTTTGCAGCCTGCGGCCTTAGCTGCCTCGTGCAGCGCACCGCGGCGCATCTTGGCGCAAAGCGCGCAGGGGTTTTCCTCCTTGCGGATGTCAAAAATGATCGGGCCGATTTGCGTCGGGATGCGGATATACTCCACGCCTAACTCGTCGCATAGCGTCTGCACAGGGGAAAAGTCCATCTCTGCATAGCCCATTTCAAGCGTGATGGCGACGATCTCAAACTTTTTGGGATAAAAGGCGCGCAGCTTTGCCAGCGCCACCAGCAGCGCAAGCGAGTCCTTGCCGCCCGATACGCCGACGGCAATGCGGTCGCCTTCTTCGATCATATGGTAATGGTCCACCGCGCGGCGGACATAAGAGAGCATTTTCTGCATGGTTTAGTCTCCGATTTTTCGTAAATTGAAATCAAATACAATTATTTATATCAGAAAACAGGTTCGGACGCAAATGAAAAATCTGAATTGAAAAGTGAGAAAACAAGAGATATAAGGAGAATATAAGAGAATAAAATAGTTCTTATTGGATTTGAGATAATTTTTGAAAATTCCGCTTGACTTGCGCAAAACGATGTGTTTTAATAGATATGCTCGCTTAGAGCGCATGAAAATGTTGTCAAAATAATTTTTGATAGAATAAACGGAGGAAGAAAACATGTCTACTTTTATGGCTAAGGCAGAGACTGTCGAGCGTAAGT
>NZ_CAWVCU010000057.1:0-5788 GCF_963927765.1 uncultured Agathobaculum sp.
AGCAGCAGCTCGTCCGACCCGTCGCCGTCAAAATCGACCAGATAGGAGCTTGCGTTGGGCATATTGTCCATTGCCTTGAGGTACGCGTTCGCGTTTTTGCTATCCAGCGCCGCACCTGCTGCGGGCAGCATGCCTGCTGACATTGCTGCGGCCAGCAGAGTCGATAAGATTCGTTTTTTCATTCTGTTCCCTCCGTTGCTATCATTAAAGCTGTAAACAGGCCGGCGGAATCCCGCCGGCCTTCTGTCGGTTCAGGCGTATGACCGTTGTTATTATGCCTTCACAAACCGGTCATACAGTCGGTAGCACAGCAGAATGCTCTGTTCCACCGTGCAAGCTTCCGCAGGAGACAATTCGGTTGCAGAAGTGCCATTCATAATGTTATTGGCAGCCAGCGTACCAACGCCTTCGGTTGCCCAAGAGGAAACAGCGTCTTTGTCCGTAAAGCCCGCAAGCGAACCAGCATTCGGCGCAACTACCTTGCCGGTATCTTTTTCTACATATTGGATAGCACGGAAAATCATTGTTGCGATCTGTTCACGATTGGTTGTGGTTTTCGGCTCAAATTTTCCTTCACCTACACCATTGACAATGCCGCTTTGCGAAGCTTTCAGTACAGACGGATTGGTGCTGTCGCTAAACGTGCTGCTCGGTGCAGCTTCCAGTTCTTCATCCAGCATGACTTCTACGCTCTGCACGATCAGTTCAGCGAATTGCTCGCGGGTAATCGTATCCGTAAATCCCGGATTGCCAGTCAGAGAGGGAACCAGACCTGCGTTCATTGCGGCCTCTACCTCAGATACAGCCCAATTGCTCGGGCCGCCTTCGCTGGGAATATAGGGGAGTTCATTGGGGTCAACGACTTCGCCCTTGATGGCAAGCGCAGGTGCACAGAACAGGCTCAGGCTTAAAAGCATGCAAATCAGTTTTTTCATATTATTTTTCCTCTTTCCTTAAAACTGGCTGGTAAATGCGGATAATTTCTGATCTAAATATTGTGCTCGCTGGATCGTAGACATAGGAGCTGCCAGAATAGTGACCCCGTCGCTGTCCGGCTCATAGGTCAGGCCCATTTCACCGTAGTCATGTGCGCCCATGAAGAAAGTACGCAGCTCCGCAGCTTCCTCCTGTGTTTCCGCCTGTGCCAGCACCGTACGGGAGGATTCCACGTTCTCCGCATCATGCCATCCGTGCGCTATCTGATCTTCTGTCAAGTCCTGATCATTCTCCGGCAGAAAACCCACAGGGATCTCAAGCGTCGTTGTTGTGTTAGCATCTACCTCATATGGAATTTGCAGAATCATCCTATAGGGAACATAAACTCCCGCATCTATTATTTCAGAACCTTGGATAAATTTTGCATAGGTAATATAAAACAGATCTCCTTTGTCCGGCTGCGAATTCCCGGTGTTTGTGACCTCAATCACCATTTTACCGACATAATCCTCGTCAATGGTGTAGCCTTTGATGTGTGCGGTGGCCTGGCCGTAGGTAGATTCCATTTCCGGTTCTTCCGGCTCTCCCGGTTCTACCGGAACCTCCGGAGCCTTCTGATCGATGCCATGTACTCGCTGATAGAGAGAAATGCCGTCCTGATCGTAAAGCGGCAGGGAAATCACCGTATCAATGTCCTGCGTCAGTTTCCAGTCGGTGAGCATATTGCCTTTGGTGTCAATGTAGGCATATTCCACGCCGTACCACTTTTCAGGATAAGCACTTTCATAGGTGCAAGTGTATGGATCTTCTGCGGATACAGATGGCCACGGGCGCGAACCCCTGTCAGGCTCTCTCAGCACAACGGTCTTACCGTTTTTGAAAGCGCCCTGATACCACAAGGAATCGTACTGGAAGCTGCACCAGTCATCGTTGCATGGGATAACTTCATTGCCCTTGGTGTCCACATAACCAACGTTATACATATAATTGTATTTTTCCGTATTCTTGCTTTTCACCGAAGCCAGTCCTCCGGAAAAAGAATACATCGCCTGATAGCGCCCTTTGTTCAGGTCGTGCAGCTGGCCGTTCTTGTCCACATAGTTGTCCCATGTGGCATACTCCTCGGTGGGGGAGACGGTGTCCTGAATCAGCAGTAAACCATCATTTAGTTCCGGGCAGAAGCTCCACCCATCAGCGGAATGCTCATAAATCCCCTGAGCATTTAAAGTGTTCTTATGGGTATTCCAGAATTGCTGGGTCTCTTCATTGGGCATGATGGTGATGCCGTCCAGAGCCATATAATGCGCACCTGCTGGGACAATCAATACCGCAGCCGCTAATGCCGCGCTGACGGCTGCTTTTTGCCATACTCTTTTTTTCACAAAAATCCTCCTTCTGTGTTTGTGGTGTGCCTGTTTTGTGCCGTTCTTTGTTTGTCTCCTCCTTTGTTTGATGTTTATCCGTAAAGTTCGGTATCCTGCGGTATACTTTGATTGAAATAATATGGAAAATATCCGTTACCATCTTACAATATTCATAGTTATCCGTCAAGATACAGCCTTTGTGTTGGTTAAAATGTTGTGATACGGCATCACGTCGCTGAGATCTGAAAACAGGGCATCCGTTTTCTTGGGTACCCTTAAGAGTCCGCAGGAGGGCGGCAGGTTTTATTCCCACCAAAAAATTTTAGAAAAATTTTCCCCAGAAAAAAGAAGGCCGACCAAGCCGGTCAGCCTTCTTCTGTATTCAGGACGCATCCGCTTCGGATGTCCGCTCCTCCTGCCAGATCAGATCGTTGATTTCCTGCATTATTTCGCTGCGCAGGGCGTTGCCGGCGGGATCGGCCGCAGCCTGCGGCGGCGGGTTAAAGCCCTGCGGAGCCCAGTAGGCTTCGAGCGCCGGGCAGTCTGCCAGCGGGGCCAGATCCAGCGGGGCCATATTGTCGCTGAAATAACGCAGGTGCTGCAGCCCGCTGAGCGGGGTCAGATCGACCGGCACGCCGGAAAATTGCAGCAGGGAGATAACGCGCAGCTGCGGCGCCTGCCGGGCAAATTCCAGCGAATCCACCGTGCCGGTATACGCTTCCACCGCGCGCAGGTTGGGCAGCGGCTGGGTCGTGCGCAGCGAAATCGTGCCGATGCTCCCGTAGCTGGTCGAGGACAGCCTGAGAGAGACCAGTTCGGGCAGCTGGCTCATGTCCAGCGAAAAGTCGCCGGAGATCGCAAAGTCCAGATCGCGCACGCTGCCATGCTGCTCGAGCGGCGTCAGATCGACCGCGCTCGTAAGATCGCAGGAAAACGCTTTCAGCCGGGGCAGCCTGTCCAGAAAGGACAGGTCGCGCAGCGGCGCGGTGTTGCGGAAACTGGTGTCCAGCGCGGGCAGCGGGGTGTTTTCGGCCAGCGTGTCAAGCAGCGTCTGCGGGTCGTCCACATACAGCTCGAGCGAGCTCAGCGACGGCAGCAGCTGCAGATCGGCCAGACTGCCGACCGGCTGCGTGCCCGGCAGCGGGGTCAGATTGTCGTAGTCGTCCGAGGTGGTCACGTCCGCGACCCCTTCGTCGGTCAGCACCATGTGATACAGCTCGTCGCAATCGTCAGCATACAGTTTGCCGTCCGGCTTGCCGACCAGCACACGGATGTTCTGCTCCATCGCCGGGTCAGTGAACACCAGCGGGTCGGGCAGGGTGGCCGCGACGATGCCGCCGGTCGCCACCGCGGTCGCCGCGACACCCGCAATGATTTTCGCCTTGAGCGTTGCCAGTAGGCCGCCCTTGGCCGCTTCGCCGCCGGCGGCGCCTGCCGCACCGGCCGCACTTGCCGCGCCTGCGGTTCCCGCGGCAGCACCCGCCGCCACACCGGTGCGCACGGTCTGCCACATCTGCGACAGCTGCTCGGGCGTCGGCATCGGCACGTCCATCCGCGACAGCAGCAGCCCGAGAGGCAAGGCGCCGTGCAGCCGGATGCCGTCGCGCTGCTCGATCTGCAGGATGCACTCGCCGATCTTCTGCCGTGCATAGTTCAGGCGGCTTTTGACCGTGCCCTCGGTACATTGCTGCGTCTCCGCGATTTGCTTGACCGACATGCCATTATAATAGAACAGCAGCACGCACTCGCGCTGGCTATCCCGCAGTTCCTCGATCACCTGCCGGATCAGCGCGCGCTTGGACTGATCCTCGAGCACGCTCTCGGGCAGCACCGCCTCATCCATATCCGGAATGCTTTGGAAAAAGTCGGTTTTCTCCTCGTCATCGGCGGGATCGGCAAAGCGGCTCTGCTGCCGCAGCTGCTTGCGGCAGCGGTTGGCCGTGATTTGATAAATCCACGAAGAAAACGCCGCGGGATCGCGCAGCGTGTCCAGATGCTGAAACGCCGAGACAAAGCTGTCCTGCACGGCATCCAAGGCGTTTTCACGGTTTTTGGTCATGCCCAGCGCCAGCCGGTAGAGCTTCTCCCAGTACAGCCGATACAGCTCGCCCTGCGCATCCGTGTTGCCCTGCTGCGCCTGTAGCACCCATGTTTTTTCTGTTGTCTCCTGCATCGCGTCCCCCTGCTTTCCGCCCGTGCCTCCGCAGCGGTCGGGATGGATTGTTGAGGCCATTGTACCATAAACCGGTTTCTGGGTCTACAAATCTTTGGGAATCCGTTTGGGCAAAAACAAACAAGCGCTGACAGTTAGCCGCGGGTGAGGAAGCCCGCCGTAAGGTAGGAGCGGAAGGCAGCCGGATATGGATGCGACGAAATGCCGACATGCTATTTGAAACAAACTTTGCCAAAATCTAACCAAAAATGACAACGCGCCGTTCCAAGTAAAATAACCACAATTGATTGTTTTGATGGCTTATGGTTATTTTTGTTTGTGTCCAATGTTGCAATTTTTGTTCCATGCATGATAATTGAAGAATCAATCCAGAAATAAATTTTTTTCACTCTTGATTTGTTTCTGATAATCATTCTAATAATTATTAGAAGCGTTTATTAGAACGGAGACTGTTTTATGATTGAGAATAAGACAACAGAATTCAAACGCGAGTACATCGATGATATCAAATACACCGTAGCTCCCTTTGCAAACACAGAGAGTGGGAAAATTTATATTAAACATTATCGCCTCGGATGGAACTTATACCAATCCCGGCATATTGTTGTCTGAACATAAAAGACGGGAGGGTAAGCACTATTACGTCTACATGACCGCTGCAGCGAACAAGTTTCTGAGGATTTACTACGGTACTGTTATAGCTTATTTAGAGATGCTGTAACCCCATTATAAACGACGATTTTCATACCAATTCCATGACCGCCAGAACACGACGGTTTGCTTTGCTATGCTCATTTTTATGCTTTCAGGCTTTGACAACTCTTGGCAGGTTTAGCAGGTCTCGTCAGCCGCAGATAGATTCTGCGTACATGATTTTCCTATACGCAAACGTCAGCTTTTTGGCTTGCTGCAGTGGGTCACAGCGCTTTGTGCGTAACCAGTAGGTTATCAAAAGCCCCGCTCCAGAATCGTGCTGTAAACCACCTTCGCTGTGTAGACCAGCGTGTTGCGCATCGCAGCCTTCTCGTTTTCGCGCAGCTTAGCCAAGGCGCAGTCCAGCACCTCCCAGTTGAGACGCCAAAGCGTCTCCCGCACCTGCAGCTGCGGATAGGTACACGGACCGATCGTCAGCTCGCCACAGTAGTACAGCCATGTGATTGCGTCGCGCAGTACGGTCTGCTCTTCCGGCTCAAACAGGTCAAACTCGCAGCGCCGAAACAGGTGATCGAGCTCCGCCCGTTCGCGCGCGCGTTCGACCGTCGTACTCCTCTCCGTATCACTCTTCTCTTTCTTTCTCTTCTCTTTCTTACTTGTG